>NZ_JBSTYQ010000010.1:0-171190 GCF_054052385.1 Aeromonas sp. 25-AL00135
TCCCGGCGCAGGCGTGGGACACCGGCGCATGGGGGGGCTGAGCTCCCCCCCGAACCCCGTCATGCGCGGCGACCCAAGGTCGCCTCTCTTTTTGTTTTCTGCTGCGAGTCGTTACTTCAACAGGCTGAAGATCAGCGCCGATACCGCCAGCGAACCGGTCAGCAGGATAAAGCCGTTGGTCCAGCCGTGACGGAAGCGGGCCAGCGCCTCCACCTTGTAGATTGCAATCACCGGCATGATAAACAGGATCATGGCGATGACCGGGCCGGAGAGGGTCTCCATCAGCCCCAGAATGCCCGGGTTGATGACGGCGGCCCCCCAGATAGAGAAGAACATCAGGGCGATACCGACTTTGTCCGCCTTGGCCAGCGGCAGGCCGGTAGGCTTGGCGATCAGGCTTTTCAGGCTTTCACGGGCACCGAGGAAGTGGCCAAGGAAGGAGGAGCTGATGGCGATAAAGGCGATGAGCGGTCCCAGAGTCACGATCACCGGGTTATCGGTGATGTTGGCGAGATAGGAGAGCACAGAGACGTTCTGGGCCTTGGCTTCAGCCAGCTGGGCTGGCGAGAGGCTCAGCACGCAGGAGAAGACGAAGAACAGCACGAAGCCCACCAGCATTACTGTGGTGTTGCGCAGGATCAGGCCGCTCTTGGCTTCTGCCTGCTCGCCATATTCACGGCGCTGCACGTTGGCAAAGCCGGAGATGGCGGCGGCGTGGCTGAAGGCGAACACGGTGACCGGCAGCGCCAGCCAGACGGTGTTGAGGAAGCTGACCCCTTCAAACGCCGTCACTTCCGGCCATTGCCACTGAGGGATCAGGTAGCAGGAGAGGGCCGCCAGAATGGCCGCCAGCGGATAGACCATAAAGGCGAAGGCGCGCAGCATCGCTTTCTCACCCGCCAGCATCACGGCGATCATGGCAAACACCAGCACGCCGGAGAGCATCACCCGATCCGGGGTCGTCATGCCGAGCTGGTTGACCATAAAGCTCTCTACCGTGTTGGTCAGCCCGACCCCGTAGATGAGCAGGATCGGGAAGATGGAGAGGAAGTAGAGCGCCGAGATAAGGCGACCGGCCATCTTGCCGAAGTGCTCCTCCGCCACTTCGGTGAAGTCGGCGTGGGGGCGTGACGATGAGAGCACGAAGCGCGCCAGTCCGCGGTGGGCCAGGAAGGTCATGGGACCTGCCAGTACAGCGACGATGACGAGAGGCCAGATGCCGCCCAGACCCAGATTGATAGGCAGGAACAGGATACCGGCCCCAACGGCGGTGCCAAACAGACTGATGACCCAGTGGGTGTCGTGACGGCGCCAGCGGGTGGTGCTGGACGTGGTGGAGCAGGAACCGGATAGCTCCTTGGTAGCCTCTACAGATAAACTCATTACTAATTCACTTTTTGTTAGTGTTTTAATCTGAGTTCATTGTGGTTTATCGGGATTTAATTCTCAAAAAGCGAGACTGAAACATATCACTGCCATTGCGGGGTTTAGCCAGCGAGATTGGGAATGGAATCTGGATCGCAGAATGAAACAAAACTGATATTGGTGATTTTTGTGAAATATAAAACCAAAATTTGATCTACTATCATTTTTTTATTTTGGCTAACCAGGTGTTTTCAGAATTACGTGAAAAATCGCACCATTTCTCGCCGACCGATTGTGATGTTTCACTATCATTTTGCCGCTTTGCCAGCGTATCACGCTGTTCAAGAGCGCCTTGACCAGCGGATCACACCGGCCATCACCCGGGGCAACTTCCCTGAAAAAGCAGGCGGCCATCGGGCCGCCTGCTTGTCTGGTGTGATGATATCGCTACTCGTCTAGTGGGCCAGAATGCTACCCCAGGCGAGATCCGGATCCCCCATCACGATAAAGTCAGGGTTCTCCAGCGACTCGGTTTCGTTGTAACTGAGTGGCTGCAACGCCAGGCTGAGGATACGGCCACCGGCTGCCTCGACGATGCACTGGGCGGCGGCGGTGTCCCACTCGCCGGTGGGGCCGAGTCGCACGTAGCAATCGGCCGCTCCTTCCGCCACCAGACAGGATTTGAGGGAGCTGGAACCAAGCGGGATCAGCTCGTAGTTGATGGCCGGGTTGAGGCGGCGGGTGAGGTTCTCCAGCTTCTGGCGGCGGCTGATGGCGACCACCAGCGAGTCGGGCTGGTCATGCTCGTGATGCATGGCGCTGATGGGCAGTACCTCGCCATTCACCTCTTTGAAGGCGCCGTAGCCGCGCACCGCCCAGTAGAGCACGTTGGACTCGGGAGCATAGATGACCCCGAGCACCGGCACATTGTCCCGCACCAGGGCGATCAGGGTGGCGAAATCGCCGCTACCCGCGATAAATTCGCCAGTGCCGTCGAGGGGGTCCACCAGCCAGTACTGCCGCCAGTTGGATCGCTGGCTGAAGGGGATGTCGGCTGCCTCTTCGGTCAGCACGGGAACGTGGGGAGTGAGCGCCGACAGCGCCTGTTTGAGGTAGGCATCGGCAGCAAGATCGGCACTGGTGACCGGGGTGGCATCCTCCTTCAGCTGACGCTCGAACTGACCGCCGTGATAGATGTCGTGAAGGATCCTTCCGGCTTCGCGGGCAATCTCCTTGACCCCCGGCACCCAGGCCAACAACTCCTGCATCTCGTTATCCTCTGTCTGTTAACTGCCCGTCTGCGGGCTACTCTGCCTGCTCCGCCAGCCACTTTTGGGCCAGGAGCAGGGCACTGATGCTGCGCGACTCGGTGAAGTCGGGTCGCGCCAGCAATTCGTCGATCCGGTTGAGTGGCCAGGGGATCACTTCCAGCGGTTCGGGCTCGTCGCCGATCCGCTGCTCGGGGAAGAGATCCCGCGCCAGCAAAATATCCATCCGGCTGGAGAAGTAACCGGGCGCCAGCGACACCTGTTTGAGCAGGGTCAGGCTGTTGGCGCCAAAGCCCGCCTCCTCCATCAGCTCCCGGTTGCCCGCCTCGAAGGCATCTTCGCCCGGGTCGATCAGCCCCTTGGGAAAGCCCAGCTCGTAGGAGTGGGTGCCTGCGGCATACTCGCGCACCAGCAGCAGGGTGCGGGCATCGAACAGCGGCACCACCATGACGGCGCCACGATTGCCGCCGCGCATCCGCTCGTAGACCCGCTCTTCGCCGTTGGAGAATTTGAGGTGTAGCGACTCCACCTTGAACAGTCGGCTCTCGGCGACGATATCGGCCTTGAGGATCTCCGGCTTGCTCTTGGGGTGATCCAGTTGGTCGGCTGAGATGTGCTCGGGTTTGCTCTTGTGGGGGTCGCTCATCGGACGCTGGCTGCTCGTTAAAAAATCGTGCTTCAAGAGTAAACGACTCTCACACCGAACACCACGGGCCAGGGATGACAAAGGGGGAGGAAAAATCCGTTATACTGCCGCCCCGTTTTCCGAGATCCGCGATCAAGAGGCCCGATGCCACACTCCCGCTCCACCACCTTGCCCTGGCACCAGATTGATACCGTCTTGCTCGATATGGATGGCACCCTGATCGATCTGCATTTTGACAATCACCTCTGGCAGCAGCTGGTGCCGGAGCGTTACGCCGAGCGGCTCGGTCTGCCGCTGGATGAAGCCAAAGCGCAGATCGATGTCCACTATCACGCCGTCAACGGCACCCTCAACTGGTACTGCGTGGATTACTGGAGCGAGACCCTGGGACTCGATATTCGCGCCCTCAAGCAGGAGCTGCTGGCGAAGATCCAGTGGCGTCCCCACGCCATCCCCTTTCTGGCCGAGCTGCGCGCCGCGGGCAAGCAGCTGGTGCTTTTCACCAATGCCCACCCCGCCAGTCTATCGGTGAAGGATGCGCAGCTGGGACTAAGCAACCATCTGGATCTGATGGTGAGTACCCACGAGCTGGGCTGGTCGAAGGAGAGCCAGCACTGCTGGCAGGCACTGGCTGAGCGGCTGGCGTTCGATCCGGCCCGTACCCTGTTTGTGGATGACAGCGAGCGGATCCTGCGGGCCGCCGCCGACTATGGCATCGGCTATCAGCTGGCGATCCAGAATCCGGATAGCTGCAAGCCGGAGCAGAGCATCACCGCTTTTCCGGCGATCCGCGATTATGCGGAGTTGCTGCCGCTGGCTATCTGAATTTGCTGAAACGAAAGAGGGCTGCATCATGCAGCCCTCTTTCTTTGATTTGAATTTTGGTTATCTGACGCCTGATGGCGAAAAATCACAGCTCCCGAAACGGGCGCCGCTTCTCCTCTTCGATGACGATCGCCTCCAGATTGGCGATCCGCTCCTGCAATTCTCTGATGATCATATCCTGCTTGCCGAGGCGGTCGGTGATGCGGGCATCCCCCATCTGATAGCGGGCCCGCTTGCCGAGATATCCGAACAATACGCTGATAAATACGATCAGGACTATGCCTGTCCACATGGTCATGTCACGACTCCTTGTCGTCTATAAACGGCGAAAACGCTGATGGATCCGTTCTGTTTTCTCACAGCCGCCAATTGGCCGCAATGGGGCCCGTTTCGCCTTTGTGATGCAGTTGGCTATTGCTGCCAGAGCGGCCGCCCGACCCAGAGCGCCCACAGGGTGAGGTGTAGCAGCACGATAAACCAGAAGACCAGCCGGTAGCTGCGCTTCTGGGTCTTGTGGCGCAGCCACTGGCGGGCCACCAGTGCCCCCGGCCAGCCGCCGCACAGCTCCAGCAGGTGCAGGCGAGATTCGGGAATGCGCCACTCACCCCGTACCGCCTGCCGCTTGTCCCAGGCGTAGGCGGCCACCGTGAGCAGGCTCATGGTGAGCAACACGGCCAGCGGCCACCACTGCTGTTCGCCTAGGCCGAGCCAGAGGGCGGCGCCCAGTGGCAGCAGCACCAGCGCCATCATTGGGCCAACTCCCAGCAGCGCTCCTCGTCCTGCTTGAGGGTGCGGATCACCTTGGCCGGATTGCCCACCGCCACCGAGTCAGCCGGGATGTCTCGGGTGACCACGGCGCCGGCACCTATGATGGAGCGCGGCCCTATGGTGACGCCGGGGCAGATGATGGCGCCGCCGCCAATCCAGCAGTCGTCACCGATCCGCACCGGCTTGTTGTAGGCGGTCCAGTTGCGTCGCTCCAGATAGTTCATGGTGTGGGTGGCGGTGTAGATCTGCACGTTGGGGGCCAGCAGCACATGGCTGCCGATGTGCACTTCGCCCACGTCGAGAATGGTGACGTTGAAGTTGAAGAAGGTCTTCTCGCCGATATGAATGTTGCGGCCAAACTCGCAGGTAAACGGCGTGCTGATCCAGCAGGAGTCGGGGCAGTGGCCAAACAGTTCGTGGCAGATCTGCTGGCGCAGAGGGGCATCTCCTGCAGGTGAACCATTGAGCCGAGCCAGCAGCGCCTGACCGCGGATCCGGTCGTTGGCTATCTCCTCGCTCTGGCTATCCAGTGCCCCGCCTGCCAGTACCTTGTCCCAGTCGCTCGCCATTGCTACCTCCTCATGCTGCAAGAGCAGGCAGTATACGTGACTGTCAGGGGCGCCGTCAGTCTGCCACTTGTTGCAGGTGATCCCCGTCAACCTGCGGGCCAGACGAGGGGCAGGATCAGCAGGGCCGAGACGAAGTAGGGGAGCAATACCCGCAGCCCGAGACTGCGCCCGCCGATGCCGAGGGCCAGCAGCCCCTTCACCAGCGAGTTGACCAGACCGGCCAGCAGGATGCCGCGGGCCGCCACCTCCAGCGCCAGCTCCTTGTGGGAGAGCTGGGAGAGCGACAAGGTGATGGCATCCACGTCGGTGATCCCTGAAACCAGCGACAGCAGATAGACCCCCGAGTTGCCTACCTTGTCTTGCAGCAGAGTTGCCATAAAGCCGATCAGCGCCAACAGCAGGCCGAACTTGATGGCGGTGGCCAGATCGAGCGGGTTGCTGGTTTCCGGCTGTACCGGGCCGTCTGTCAGCTCCTCGCGCTGGCGCCAGAACCAGAAGGCAAAGCCGTACACCGTGGTCGCCAGCAACACGAGCGGGGCGGCGAGGCGCATCGCCAGCTCGCTGTGAATCAGCAGCACCAGTACCAGCAGCCGCAGCCACATGGTGGCCCCCGCCAGCAGGATGCCGGTGGCCAGCAGTCGCTCCAGCCCCCCCTGCTCCTTGTTGAGACGGGCGAACTGCAGGGTAAGGGCGGTGGAGGAGGCCAATCCCGCCAGTATGCTGGTGAGCACCAGTCCGGCGCGGGTGCCGAGCAGGCGTACCGCGAAGTGGCCACAAAACGAGATGCCGGCGATCACCACCACCATCAGCCAGATCTTGAAGGGGTTGAAGGCATCGAGAGGGCCCATCTCCTCGTTGGGCAGTACCGGCAGCAGTACCAGCGAGATGAGCAGAAAGCGCAGGGTGGCGTGAAACTCGGTCTCGCTGAGAAACAGCATCCCCTGCTGGATCTTGCCCTTGAGCCCCATCAGCAGGGCGGCCAGCACGGCGCAGGCCACCGCTTCGCTCGGGCTCAGCAGCACCGACATAAGCCCCAGCAAATAGGTGAGCAGCATAGCTACCGAACTGGTGAGACCGAACTCCCCTTGCCAGCGCTGGGCCAGCCAGACCGAGAGGCCGCAGCCGATCACCACCGCCAGCAGGCCGAGCAGCGGCAGCCAAGGGCCCAGGGTCGGCAGCAGCAAACCGCACACCCCGCCAAGCAGGCCGATGAGGCCGTAGGTCCGCATCCCGGCGATGCGCTGGTTATCCCCCAGCTGGCGCACCTGCCAGCCCCGCTCCAGCCCGATGATAAGGCCGATGGCCAGCGAGACCAGGGCTCCGTTGACCGGTTCTGCATTGATCCACATAACGACTTCCTTTTCGTCATCTGCCTGCCTTGTTCCCATGATGGCACAGCGAGCAAGGGGCCAGAGGGGCATGGCTCACAGAGTCTGCGTCCGGCTTCCGGTGCGGGTGGCTGAGTTGATATGAGCAAAAGAGATAAGCAAAGAGTTATTTCTTTCTTCTGGGCATAACAACTCCACGGCATGCTGTTCTCAACCCAACAAGATATGGAGTATCACCATGAAACTGCGAATGACCGCCCTGACCCTGCTCTCTCTGCTGGCATTTGGCCAGGCCAATGCCGCCGAGATCCGCCTGCTCAACGTCTCTTACGATCCGACCCGCGAGCTGTTTCAGGAGTACAACGCCGCCTTTGCCAAGGAGTGGAAGGCCAAAACCGGTGACGACGTGGTGGTGAGCCAGTCTCACGGTGGCTCCGGCAAGCAGGCCCGCGCCGTGGTGGATGGACTGGAGGCCGACGTGGTATCGCTGGCGCTGGCCTACGATGTCAACGCCATCGCCAAGGAGGGGCTGACCGCTGCCGACTGGCAGAGTCGCCTCGGCAACAACGCCTCGCCCTATACCTCCACCATTGTCTTCCTGGTGCGCAAGGGCAATCCCAAGCAGATCAAGGATTGGGATGATCTGGTGCGCAAGGATGTCGCCATCGTGACTCCCAACCCCAAGACCTCCGGCGGGGCACGCTGGAACTATCTGGCCGCCTGGGGGTATGCCCTGAAGAAGAGCGGCAGTGAAGAGGGGGCCAAGCAGTTTGTTGGCGATCTATTCAAGAACGTGAAGGTGCTGGACTCAGGCGCCCGCGGTGCCACCACCAGCTTTACTGAGCGCGGTCTCGGTGACGTGCTGCTAGCGTGGGAGAACGAAGCCCTGCTGGTGCTTGGTCAGGCGGGTGCCAGCGACAAGTTCGAGCTGGTGGTGCCTTCGGTCTCCATTCTGGCGGAGCCGCCGGTCGCGGTGGTGGACAAGGTGGCCAAGAAGCACGGTACCGAAGCGGTGGCCAAGGCCTATCTCGATTATCTCTACTCTGACGAGGGGCAGCATATCGTCGCCAAACATCACTATCGCCCCAGCAACCCGGCAATCCTGAAAGAGACCGCAGATCAGTTCCCCAAGCTGGCACTCTTTACGGTCAAGGATATCGAGGGGAACTGGGATAAAGCCCAGAAGAAACACTTCGCACAGGGCGGTCTGTTTGACCAGATCTACCAACCCGGTGGCTGAGGCAGATAACTCCGTTTAACCCCTTTGAACTGGCCCCTGTGCCAGCCGATAGGAGCACCAAGATGAACAAGATCCTCCTGGTTCCCGGTCTGCACAACAGTGGGCCGGATCACTGGCAAAGTCGCTGGCACGAGCACTTTCCCTACTGGCAGAGGATGACGGGTCTGCCATGGGAGAAACCGGACCTCACGGTCTGGAGTGCCAAGCTGGCGAGCAAGTTGAGAAGTCGCCGCAGTCGGGTCCATCTGGTGGCCCACTCTTTCGGTGCCCTGACCGCCATCGCGGCAGCCAGATTGCAGCCGGAAAAGGTTGCCTCGCTCTTTCTGGTGGCACCGGCTGACCCAGCCCGTTTCGGGATTGTCGATGAACGGCTGGAAGGGCCGTTGCAAGTCTCCGCCCAGCTGGTGGCCAGTCGCAACGATCCCTGGATGAGTTTCGAGCGGGCCGAATACTGGAGTCGCCAGTGGCAGGTGCCCCTGTTCGACGCCGGCAACGCGGGCCATATCAATGCCCAGTCCGGCCATGGCGACTGGCATCAGGGGTTGGAACTGCTTGGCTCTCTCTATCGCCGGGCCGAGCTGGTGGTTGCTCCGCAAGCGGCTTCGGCTATCAGAACTGTTGTTGTCTCTGCCATCGGCCCTTAACCAATGGCGGGATATGTTATCGGGTGAGCTGTTGCGAACCCTGCTCTTTGAATGTTGCGCTCCGTATTGCTCCATTTCTTAGGTCTTTTATTTATATAAAAGACCTTTTTTTATTTGGAGTGCGCCAAGAGCCTTGTGACTCTGCGGTTAGACAAAAAAGTGATTAGCAAAGTCGCAATTGATGTTTGTTGCCGATGAGGGGAGTGCGCAGAATCACCATATCGAAAATTCTTCATAACAAATGGATGTGTTATGCGATTTGGTTCTTATTCTGTCCTGCCCGGTTTTGGCCCCACCTTGGGGTTCAGCCTGCTCTATCTGGGCCTGCTGGTGCTGTTGCCGCTCTCGGCCCTGGTGCTGTTTGCGATCAACAACCTGACCGCCGCCGAGTTCTGGCAGGTGATAGGTTCACCCCGGGTGCTCGCCTCCTTTCGCCTGAGCTTCGGGGCGGCCTTTGTCGCTGCGCTGCTCAACAGCCTGTTTGGCCTGATCCTGGCCTGGATCCTGGTGCGCTACACCTTCCCCGGTCGTCGTCTGGTGGATGCGCTGATCGACCTGCCATTTGCCATGCCGACCGCCGTTTCCGGCATCGCCCTGTGCGCCATCTTCGCCCCCAACGGCTGGATCGGCCAGTTGCTGGCGCCGCTCGGCATTCAGCTCGCCTACAACCCTATCGGGGTGGTCATCGCACTCACCTTTATCGGATTGCCGTTTGTGGTGCGTACCCTGCAGCCGGTGCTGCGGGAGGCTGAAACCGAGCAAGAGGAGGCGGCCGCCAGCCTCGGCGCCGATCGCTGGCAGACCTTTCTGCGAGTGCTCTGGCCCACCCTGGTGCCTGCCCTGCTGACCGGTTTTGCGCTGGCGTTTGCCCGCGGGGTGGGGGAGTACGGCTCCGTCATCTTCATCGCCGGCAACCTGCCGATGGTCTCGGAAATCGCGCCGCTGATGATCATGAGCCACCTGGAGGAGTATGACTACGCCGGTGCCTCCGCCATCGCAGTGGTGATGCTGCTGATCTCATTCATTTTGTTACTGCTAATCAACAAGTTGCAGGCCTGGAGCTGGTCTCGCATCGGAGGGAGCCGGATATGAGTTCATCTGCTATCGCCATTGAGGCGGCCTCTGTAGAGGCGACCCCCGCTCGCAAGGCACCGGTCGTGATCCGTGAACCTCAGTGGGTCAAGTGGCTGCTCATCACGGTCGGTTTGGGCTGGTTTGCCGCCCTGTTGCTGCTGCCGTTGGCCACCGTCTTTATTCAGGCGCTGACGCCGGGGCTCGCCTTCTTCTGGCACGCCATCAGCGAGCCGGATGCTCTGAGCGCCCTCGGTCTCACCGCGCTGGTGACCCTCTGTGCGGTTCCACTCAATCTGCTGTTCGGGATCGCGGCGGCCTGGGCCATCGCCCGTTTCCGCTTCCCCGGTCGGCAGCTGCTCATCACCATCATCGATCTGCCCTTCTCGGTGTCGCCGGTGATCGCCGGTCTGATGCTGGTGTTGATGTTCGGCAGCCGCGGCTGGTTCGGTGACTGGCTGAGCGAACATGACATCAAGATCATCTTCGCCACCCCGGGGATCATCCTGGCCACCACCTTCATTACCGTACCCTTCGTGGTGCGCGAGCTGCTGCCCCAGATGGAGGCGCGCGGCCCGGAAGAGGAAGAAGCCGCCATCATGTTGGGGGCGAGCGGTCTGCAGATGTTCTGGCGCATCACCCTTCCCGGCATTCGCTGGAGCCTGATGTACGGCCTGCTGCTCTGTACCGCCCGCGCGGTCGGGGAGTTTGGCGCGGTGTCGGTAGTTTCCGGTCATATTCGCGGCCAGACCAATACCCTGCCGCTGCATATCGAGATCCTCTACAACGAGTACCAGACCGGCGCCGCCTTCGCGGTGGCAAGCCTCTTGGCTCTGTTCGGGATCTTCACCCTGCTGGGGGAAACCCTGTTGGCCCGGCTGCGTGCCCAGCCCACCAAATCTCACTGATCACCGTTTTAAAGAGGCAGCCATGAGCATTCAGGTTCAACAACTCAACAAGCATTTCAATCAGTACGCGGCGCTGGCAGACATCAACCTCGACTTTCACGACGGTGAGCTGGTGGCGCTGCTCGGTCCCTCCGGCTGTGGCAAGACCACGTTGCTGCGGATCATCGCCGGGCTGGAGCAGGCCGACAGTGGCAGCGTCATCATCCGCGGTGAGGACGCCTCGGATCTCCATGTGCGCGAGCGTAACGTCGGCTTCGTGTTCCAGCACTACGCCCTGTTTCGCCATATGACAGTCTTCGAGAACGTGGCGTTTGGCCTTAGGGTCAAACCGCGCAGTGAACGCCCGGCCGAGGCGGCCATTCGTGCCCGGGTCAAAGAGCTGCTGGATCTGGTGCAGCTCAGCCATGTGGCCGAGCGCTATCCGACCCAGCTCTCCGGCGGTCAGCGTCAGCGGGTCGCGCTGGCTCGCGCGCTGGCGGTGCAGCCCAAGGTACTGCTCTTGGACGAGCCCTTCGGGGCCCTCGATGCGCAGGTGCGCAAGGAGCTGCGTCGCTGGCTGCGCGAGCTGCACGACGAGCTGCACGTCACCAGTCTGTTCGTGACTCACGATCAGGAAGAGGCGCTGGAGGTAGCGGATCGGGTGGTGCTGATGAATGCCGGACGGGTCGAGCAGATCGGCACCCCGGCCGAGGTCTACGACCAGCCCGCCAGCTCCTTCGTCCACAGCTTCCTTGGCAGCGTGAACCAGTTCCGCGGTCGGGTGGCGGAGCAGGGATTCGGTGTCGGCGAGCAACTGCTCGGCGGGCCGTCGGCTTCTCATCTGGCCCACGGCAGTGCCGCTATCGCCTATGTCCGTCCCCATGAACTGGAGATCTTGCCAGCCGATGCGCCGGGCGGGATCCGCGCCACCATTACCCGCCTGCTGCCCATGGGGCCGCGCATTCGGGTGGAGCTGCGCGGTGACGGTGAGACCAAAGGAGCTCACTATGAGGCGGAGCTGACCAAGGAGGCGGCCAAGCTGTTTGCCCCGGGTCAGGGGGTGAAGCTGGTGGCCAGACAGGCGCAGTTCTATCCCGACTATCAGATTTGATGCTGTGTTGCGGGCGGTGTGGCCGCCCGGTTCAGGCGCTCTGCCGGGGCATGATCCGGCCAAATAACAAAAATGAGAGGGGCGAGCAGATTGTGTCGCCCACTCTTCGCAGGAGGCGACAAGGTGAATTTTCAGCAGTTACGCATTATCCGGGAGGCAGCGCGGCGGGATTACAACCTGACCGAGGTGGCCAACGCCCTTTTTACCTCGCAATCCGGGGTGAGTCGCCATATCCGCGAGCTGGAAGAGGAGCTCGGTATCGAACTATTTATACGCTACGGCAAGCGGCTGCTCGGTATGACCGAGCCTGGCAAGGAGCTGCTGGTGATTGCCGAGCGCATTCTCAATGACGCCAACAACATCCGCAAACTGGCCAGCACCTTCGCCAACCGCGACTCGGGACGTTTACTGGTGGCGACCACCCATACTCAGGCCCGCTATGCCCTGCCGCGGGTGGTGAAGGCGTTTCGCGAGCAGTTCCCGCTGGTACAGTTGGAGCTGCGTCAGGGCAGCCCGGAGGAGATAGTGCGGCTGGTGCAGACCGGCGAGGTGGATATCGGCATCAGCAGCGAGCAGCTCGACAAGAGCGAAGGGGTGGTGGCATTCCCCTACTACCGCTGGCACCACAACATCGTGGTGCCCGAGCAACATCCGCTGGCAGGCGAGCGGGATCTGACGCTGGCGGCGCTGGCCAACTGGCCTATCGTCACCTATCAAGCCGGGTTGACCGGGCGGGTGCGGGTGGATGAAGCCTTTGCTGCGGCTGGCATCGAGCCGCAGATCCTGCTGACGGCGCAGGACTCCGATGTCATCAAGACCTATGTCGAGCTGGAGATGGGGGTCGGCATACTGGCCGACATGGCGTTCGACACCCAGCGCGATCAGGGGCTGGTGCAGCTCGATGGCAGCCATCTGTTTGCCCCCCACACCGCCTGGATTGGCCTCAAGCAGGGGCAGTTCCAGCACAACTTTGCCTGGCAGTTTATCCAGCTCTGCAACCCCGAGCTGGCGCTGGCGGATATTCAGGCCCGCGCCATGGGCAGCGAGCCCGCCCTCGACTTCCAGATTTGAATCGGAAGAGATGACAGAAGGGGAGCCAATGGCTCCCCTTTTGCTATCCGGTGGCGAGTTACTTCACTTCATCCCACGCCATTTGCCAGTGGGAGCCGATGCCCGGCTCGAACTGGGTGGCGGTGGTGGCCCACTGCACGCAGTAGCCGCTGTAGGGGAAGGGCTTGCACTGATAGACCTTGCCATTTTTCGGCTGCTGCACCTTGGTACCGGCGGTGTAGGACTTGATGTTGTTCGGGAAGACGAAGTCATATTCGCCGCTGCTCTGCTCCTTGAACATCAGATCCATGGTCTGCTGGATGGTCTCGCCGCCCGCTTTCGGAGTGGCCTTGATCACCAGCTGGTGGTGACCTGCCTTGAGTCCTTCCAGCGCCATGGTGAAGGTGTGGCTGCTGTCTTTGATATCTGCACTGCTTTCACCCTTGGCGACGCCGCCGTGGTCATAGAGGGTGCTGGTGACGGCCAGATCGCCCTGTGCGGTGACGGTGAAATCGAGGGTTGCCTTGCCGTTGTCCAGCACATAGTCGCTGGCCAGACCGCTGACGCTGATACTGTCCACCACCGGCGGTTGCTGCTGTTGCAGGTCAATCTCGACTCGATCCAGTTTGCTGTCTCGATGCAGATAGACGGGGTTCATGCCGTAGATCGGATTGAACTGGCCATCGGCTCCTTGCTGACCGGCGCGGATCAGGCTCTGTTCGGCGTTGATCTTGCTGGCGAGGGCATGAGCCCAGCTGTTCTTCTGGCCCTGCTCGGCGGTGGTGATGGTCAGTACGGTCTGCAGATCGGGGCGCTCGCCGTTGGCATCGAATACCCGGGTCATCGCCTTGTCACCCACCGCGAGGTCGATGGAGGGGTAGATGGTGCCTGCCTGGCTCCACTCCAGCGGCGGCTGGCTACCATCTTTGAACTTGGCATCGATGATGTTGTAGAAACTGTTGCTGGTGTCGCCCACTTCCCACACGCCGAGGATCACTTGATAACCGGTGCGCTCCGGCAGGATACAGTTATGGGTCACCTGCTTGGGCGGCTGCACCATGTTGCCGTCGATGACGCAGAAGGGGGTCAGGTCGAACGAGGCGCGGGTGAGCGGCTGGTTGGGGTTCCAGTCCTGCTTGGTGAGGTAGTAGCGCCAGTTGCGGGTGACGTGGTTTGCGGTGAATGTCCAGCTGATAGCGAAGGGACCGGGCTGTACTTCACGTTTGGTCCAGCGGTCGCTGGTCTGGATGTTCAGCTCGCTCCAGCGCGGGCTGCCCGCCGAGGCGATTTGTCCATCCTGCGGGCCGGTTTGCGGGAAACCTGATGGCCCCTCCACGCTCTGGGGCTCCCACTGCACGCCGCCACACTGGCTGTTGCCACCGGTTTTGCACAGGTAGTTGCGGCTCTCGGGCTGGCTGATGTAGCCGTGGGCCAGGGCGCTGCCGCTGGCCAGCAGAGCCAGCACCGCTGCGATGTGATTGAGTTGGATTTTTGCTGCCATACATTCCTCTGTTCGACAGATGTGGGCAGTCAGTTGGCCTGGGGATTCCCCGATACACACTTGCGTGTGGCAACCCCGCTATCCTGGACAAAACGTCTGTAGACCGGAGGCTTTGCGTCCCGACCTTTCGGTCAGTTTGCCAAATGACTAGATGATTAGTGATGGGCCAAATGTTCGGCCATCACCATTGTGCACTGCATTGATTCGTTATTTGAAGTTGAATGTTTAAACGCATCATCCAATGGCGCGCAAATCATTCTAAGTGACTGTTTTTAAATTGCTCTCTTATCTGTGAATGGCACCGATTAACGTTGAATATGCCGATAAGATGCATGCTGATTGCGTGTTGTTGGCGTAATAAAACCTGCCAGCTTGGCTGGCAGGTCGGGTGACAAGGCGACAAGGATTGACGTCATCAATGACGGGCGCGCTGCTCGCCTGACGGGGGAGATATGGGAGCCATCATTGGCGCAGTGGAGGACTCCTTGCCCAGTTTGAACACCGCAAGCCGCTCATCCAGGCTGCGGGAGAGACCGGCCAGCAGCTCGCTCTCCTGCGCCAGTTGCGAGGCGGACTGGGACATCTCCAGCGCCGAGTCGTTGATGCCGCTGACGTTGCGGTTCATATCCTCGGCCACCATGCTCTGCTGCTCGGCGGCGGTGGCGATCTGGGTCGCCATGTCGCTCACATGCTGGATGTGGTTGACGATCAGGGTGAGATCCTGCCCCGCCTGCTGGGACTGGTTGACGCTGCTCTCCGCCAGTTTGCGGCTGGTGTCCATGGCATTGGCTGCGGTGACGGCCCGTTGCTGCAGCTGGGCAATGGTACTCTGGATCTCTTCGGTGGATTGGCGAGTGCGGCTGGCCAGCTGGCGCACCTCGTCGGCCACCACGGCAAAGCCGCGGCCCTGCTCACCGGCACGGGCTGCCTCGATGGCGGCGTTGAGGGCCAGCAGGTTGGTCTGCTCCGAAATGGCGCTGATGACAGCGGTCACTTCGCTGATCTGCATCACCCCCTCCTTGAGCTGGTTGACCTGCTGGGTGGCCTGCTCCACCTCGGTAGCCAGCGCCTTGATGCCGTGCACGCTGGCGTGAACGTCGCGGTTGCCGAGCCCGGCTTCTCCGGTCGCTTCCTGGGTATCCCGCGCGGTATTTTCGGCGTGTCCGGCCACATCGGAGATGGTGGCGCTCATCTCGTTCATGGCGGTAGCGAGCTGGGCCAGCTGATCCCGCTGGCTGGTCACCGCCTGATTGGTCTGCTCGGCAGAGGCGGCGATGCGCAGGGCGGCATCCGCCACGTTGCGAGCCCCCTGACTGGCTTCCAGCAGGGCGTGACGGATGGCATCGAGACTCTGGTTGGTGCAGCGGGCGACCACTCCCAGCTCATCCTTGCCCTGTACCGGGATGCTCACCACCAGATCCCCCTTGGCGACCCGTTGCATGGCGTGGTTGATCTGACTGAGGGGGGAGACGATGGAGTGGGTGATGCGCCAGCCCAGCAACCCCATCAGCAGGATCACGATGGCGGTGGCGGTCCCCATCTTCATGTACTGGGCCCAGATGGTCTGCTGAATATCCTGCAGCAGCATGCCGGAACCGAGGATCCAGCCCCAGGGCTGATAGCCGGATACCATGGAGAGCTTGTCGGCGGTTTCACCCGATGGGCCTGTCCAGATATATTGCAGGGTGCCCTGTTTGCCCCCTTTGGCGATATCCACCATCTGATACCAGAACTGCCCGGCGGTAGCGGCGCCCCCTTCACCCATCTTCTGGCCGACCAGTTCGGGACGGATAGGGTGAACCACCATGGTGCGGTTCTCGTCGATGACGAATAAATAGTTGTTGCCATCAAAGCGGGTGTTGGTCAGCAGCTTGCGCGCCTCCTGCTGGGCCTGCTCTGCTGGCAGGGTGCTGGCCAGAAACTGGATCTGGCTCATGGCCTGTTCCAGAACCGCATTGAGCCGCGCCTCTCGCTCGCTCATCAGATTGCGCTGGAGCGCGTTGGCCGAGATAAGTAGCAGCGAGACAAAACCGACAAACGCCAGTGCGAGCAGCAAAATCAATTTGCGGCTCACGGTAATATCACCGAGCTTGAACATGACTAAACCCTCATTTCCCTGTTGATTTTATGTGGCTCTGTACCGCGGCAGCCAGTTCGTAAGAGTTAACAACTCATTTACTTTCAGTCTCTTGCCGACCTTTCTCAAATGAGCGTTTTAACATCAGTATAGTCAGCAGACAGCAACCCCCACTTTTTGGTAGCGTGTTGATGCGCATCCCTGCGCAATTTTTGCCAAAGAGTGTGAATCATTTGGCATTTCACTAAAAAAAGGAGTGGGCCCCGCTGCGGGTGACCCCATAACAAGAGGGAATTTATGAGTTCCATTGCCAGGAATTACTTCAACCAGCTCAACGCCGACTACCTGCAGGTGCACAGGCGCAAGGAGGATCTCTTCTGGTCCACCTATATGGGCACCAGCGACGATCAGGCCGGTTTCACCGCGGCCGAGCAGGCCTACAAGGCCTTTTGTGCCAATCCGGCCCGTCTGCCCGAATTGCGGGAGATGTTGGCGCAGGCCGACGAGGATGATCTCAAGCGCGGTCTGCAAGGCTGGATCGCCTTCTTCGAGTGCAATGTGATTGAAGATCCCGCCGCATCCGCCCTGATGGATGAGTTGGTGGCTGCCGAGGCGGCGCTGTTCGCCCGCCGCAAGGGGCTGAAACTGACCCTGCTGGATGAGCAGGGCCAGCAGGTCGCAGGCAGCCTGCCCGCCGCGAGTACCTCCCTTGCCGCCAGCCCGAACGAGGCGGTGCGCCAGAGCGCGCTCGCCATGTTCCACACCCTGGAGCAGTGGGTGGTCGGCAACGGTTTTCTCGAGGTGGTGGCGATCCGCAACCGCTTTGCCCGCGCCATGGGCTATCGCGACTACTTCGACTACAAGGTGCGCAAGAACGAGCAGATGAGCCCGGAGCAGCTGTTCGCCATCCTCGACGACTTTATTGCCCGCACCGACGCTCGGTTGCAGCAGAGCCTGGCCGAGCTGAAGGCCGCCAAGGGCGAGGCGGCCCTGCTGCCTCACAACCTGCGTTACAGCGTGAGCGGCGACGTGACCCGTCAGCTCGATCCTTACGTGCCCTTCTCGCGGGCGCTGCGAGATTGGATCGAGAGCTTCCGCCGGCTCGGCATCCAGTATCGCGGGGCGACCCTGACCCTGGATTTGCTGACACGGGAGGGGAAGTATGAGAACGGCTTCTGCCACGGCCCGGTTCCGAGCTTCTTCCAGCAAGGGGATTGGGTGCCTGCGGTGGTCAATTTCACCAGCCTGGCCGATCCGGCGCAGGTGGGCAGCGGCTGGAGTGGCCTCAACACCCTGTTCCACGAGGGGGGGCACGCCGCGCATTTTGCCAATGTCACCGGCAACGCCCCCTGCTTCTCCCAGGAGTTCCCGCCAACTTCCATGGCTTATGCCGAGACCCAGTCGATGTTCTGCGACAGCCTGCTGGACGATGCCGACTGGCTCAAACGTTACGCTAGAAATGCGGCAGGAGAGGCGCTCCCCGATGCGCTTATCAAGGCGATGATCGCCGCACGCCAGCCGTTTCGTGCCTTCAACGAACGCCAGATCGCGCTGGTGGCCTACTTCGAGCGGGATCTCTACGCCATGGATGAGGCCGAACGTAGCCCCGAGGCGGTGCTGGCGCTGGCCCGTCAGTGGGAGCGCAAGATTGTCGGAGTGGAGAGCCCGCGCCCGCTGCTGGCCATTCCGCACCTCCTTAATCAGGAGTCGGCCTGCGCCTATCACGGCTACCTGCTGGCGCTGATGGCGGTGGAGCAGACCCGCGCCTTTTTCCTCAAACGTGATGGCTACCTCACCGACAACCCGCGTATCGGGCCGGATCTGGCCGCCCACTACTGGGGGCCGGGCAACGGCATGACTCACGATGAGACCCTGCGCAGCCTGACTGGCGAGGGATTCAGCGCGGTGCCGCTGGCCGAGGCATGCAACCTGAGCGCAGACGAAGCGTGGCAACAGGCTAAGGCCTGCATGGCCGCCGCGCAGCAACGTCCGGCTACGGGTGAGGAGTCCCCGCTCGATGCCCATATCCGCGTGGTACACGGCGCCGAGCTTATCGCCGACAACAGCGAGTCGGAAACCCGTATGCTGGCCGATTTCGAGGCGTGGATTACCCGGTGCTACTTTGCTGGAGATGTCAGAGAGGAGCTGAGCTGCGTGCAGTAAGTGATCTGATGAAGGCAGGCTTGATATGAATAGGCAATTGGCAGGAGGGGCGACCTTCCTGCCATTATTTTTTTCATTATTCACGATTCATCAATGACTTTATTTCAGCAATTTTCACAGATGGTGTGGCGTTCAAAGCGATCCATGTTGGCCAGAAAGGGGCCGGCGGCCCAGCCGGTAATGAAGTCTTTGATAAATACAGTGTGCTTTTGCTCTGGTTTCACCTCTTTTCCATAGGATTTGTCGACCAGCACCACGACATGGTTGGTCTCGCGCTGACAGCTTGAGCAGACGCGTTGTTCGGTGGATGAAAGCAAGGGGGACTCCTTGTCCGGAAGAGTGGGCAGCAGGTTTTCCGCCGCAGATATGTAACGTCCCCATTTGATTCCTCTTGCTGGCGGATCGTCAATCACAGCGGAGGCGAATTGTGCGCCATCTCCTATGAAGAGGGGCGAGCCAACAAGGGTGATCACGAGGGGCCGGTCGGCCCCTCTTTTGTTTCCGTTTGTCACACATTGCCACACAAGCTTCCCCCTCTGGCAAAGTCTTGTGACCGGACGGGGTTGTAATGGAGCCATGAGCAGGGGTGAGGCCCTGCCACGATGGAACCAGGGAGCATGTTATGACGAGTAAACGGGTGTGGTGGCTGTTGCCGCTGCTGGCGGTCGGGGTCTGGTGGCTCGGTTATGCGGGGGATGCCAACGGGGTGTGGCCCTGGCGCCATGAGATGTTGCTGCTGACGGGCCTGCTGGGGATGGCCTATATGGCCATTTCGCTGTTGCTGGCGTTGCGTCTGCCGCGGCTGGAGGTGTGGTGTGGCGGTCTGGACCGGATGTTGCGATTGCACCGCCAGACGGCCATCGGCGGCGCATTGGCACTGACCGCTCACTGGCTGCTGGTGGAGGCGCCCAAGTGGGCGGTCTCGGCGGGTTGGCTGAGCCGTCCCGCCCGGCGTGGGGCCAGTGCTGCCGCAGCTGGTGCAGGAGCAGGCAATGGCATCTCGCTCCATGCCCTTGGCAATACCCTGGGGGAGTGGAGTTTCTATCTGCTGATCGCGCTGGTGGTGGTGAGCTTGCTGGCGCTGGTGAGTTATGGTCGCTTTCGGCTGATCCACCGGCTGGCGCCGCTCATCTATCTGGCGGGTTGGGGCCACGGGCTCTGCCTGCTGCCTCAGGTGGGAGCCATGACGCCGGTTGGGGTAGCGATCTGGTTGATCGGCGGGATCGGTGCTATCGGGGCCCTCTACTCCCTGCTGGGACAAGTGGGGGCGCGGGATCGCCATCCGGGCCGGGTCATTGCGGTGCGCGCGCTGGCGGATCACACCTGCGAGCTGACCATGGAGCTGGAGCGGCCGCTCGCCCATTACCGCCCGGGTCAGTTTGCCTTCTTCGAATTTGATGCCAAGGAGGGGCCGCACCCCTTTACCCTGGTGCGGGTGTCGGCGGATCGGCGCCAGCTGGTGATCGCGGTGCGGGCGCTCGGGGATCATACCCGTCAGCTGGTGGCAGAGGCGCGCAGCGGGGATGGGGTGGTGGTGACCGGGCCCTATGGCGCCTTTGTTGCGCCGCAAGGGGGAGGTCGAGCCCTCTGGCTGGGGGCCGGGATAGGTATCACGCCATTTGTCGCCTGGCTGGAGGGGTTGGCTGCCCGTGGGGTGCGCAGCGAGGGGATCACCCTGATCCAGTGTGCGCCGGATCTGGCGGGGGCCGTTTACCAGCAGCGGTTGGCCGAGCTCTGTCATCGCACCGGCGTGCGCTATCAGCTGCATCTGGACAAGGCGGCCGGGCGACTGGATCTTGCCCGCATTGCGCAGGATGCCCCCGAGCAGGTGTGGTTTTGCGGGCCGGAGGGGATGGCAGATGCCCTGACCCGGCTGTTGCCGGACGGGCATCTGCATCGCGAGCTGTTTCGCTTTCGTTGAGCGCAGTTATTTGGTGCTGGCTGGCAACTGCTTGAGGGCGGCTTGTACCGCCGCCTCCAGCTGCGGGTCGCGTCCAGCCACCATGTCAGCCGGAGTGAGGGGCTCCTGCTGGTCCGGGATCAGCTCCTGATTCTCGTAGAAGGTACCGTCCGGTTTGCGCAGCCCCAGGGTCGGAATGCCGTAGGAGAGGCCTGGGATCAGCCGGGAGTCGTGGCTGTAGACCATGGTGCCGGTGCCGGGCACCGGATCGCCGACGATGGGGCCGACCTTCAGGGCACGGTAGTACTCGGGGAAGGCGGAGCCTTCCGAGTAGCTGGCGGCGTTCACCAGCACCACCGAGGGCTTGGTCCACTGGCGAGTGGCGGCGTCGGTTTCCCCCTTGCCCTGACGGGGCCAACTGCTGGCCATTCCCTTGGTGCTGCCGCTGCCGGTCAGAAACTCCACCAGGGTATTGGCGAGATAGCCGCCGCTGTTGAAGCGGACATCGACGATCAGCGCCTCGCGATTGCGCTGCCTGCCGAGGACATCCGCCACCACCGCATCGTAGACCTCGCTATTCATTGCCGGCAGATAGACGTAGCCGACCCGTCCTCCGCTCAGCCTGGCCACCAGCTCCCGCCGTTTCTCAATCCAGCGATCCTGTTGCAGCTGGTACTCCTGCTGTTTGTCGATGGCGGTGAGCACCACCTCGTCAGTTTGCTTGTTGCCCGCCTGCTGGAAGGTGAGGGCAAGCCGGGCGCCAGCCTGATGGTTGAGGGCCCGATCCAGCTCGGTCAGATTGGCAATCGGGACACCGTTGATGGCGAGCAGGCGGGTGCCCGGGGCGATATCGCTCTCCTGATCCAGCGGGCCGCCAGAGAGCATGGCGGTGAGCATCACCCCTTGCTCGCCATCCTGCCAGTAGCCGCCAAGGCTGGCGGTCTCGTCCGCCATGCGCGGGAAGGGGGCGGGGCTGCTGCCCCAGGTGTGGGAGACATTGAGCTCGCCAGCCAGCTCCGCCAACAGGTTGCCAAAGTCCCGCGGGTTGCCGATGCCCGGCAGCAGGCGGCGGTAAGCGGCGACATAGCTATCCCAGTTCACCCCGTTCATGTCGTCCAGATAGAACTCGTCCCGGGTGAGCCGGGCGATCTGATCGAAGGCGGCGGTCATGCGTTCCTGCCAGCGGCTGGTGGGCTGCAAGGCGAAGGGGGCGCTGGTGGCCTCGCCGGAGTCGAGGTGGATCCGGGTGATCTCCCCATCCCGCACCAGGGTAGCCAGGGTGCCCTGCTGGTTGAGGCTTGCCAGCGCTGGGCCGGGCTGCTCGCCAAACAGTTCGCTGGTTTTGCCTTTGCGCAGATCCTGGCTGTAGCCCTTGATCTCGCTCTCGCTGTTGACCCCCATCTCCTCCACCAGATAGATCAGCTGGTCGCCGATGATGCGGCTGGCGAGCAGGGTACCGGTGGGTTGCAGCAGCAGCGCTTCTCTATGGTTGAGACGATCGCTCTCAAAGCCGTATCCCTCTTTCGGCGGCTCCAGCTCGGCAATCGCATCGGCTCTGGCGGCGCGGCTGCTGTAAATGCCGAGCAGGTTGGTGACGAGGGGCTCGCCATCGGGCCCCAGTGCGCCAAACCGGGTCGATTGCCAGTAGAGGATGGCGCCATCCTGACTCCAGCCCGGTTGTCCATCCTGATAGCCGTTGAGGCTGACATTGACCGGTTTGGCCTTGGGATTGGCCGTGTCGATCACCGCGATCTCCTGCTCTGCCGCATCGGGGCGGAAGGTGAGCGCCAGATGGCGGGAGTCGGGGGCAAAGGCGAGATGCACCTCGTGGCGCGACGGGTTGAAGCTGGCAGGCACCAGCTCCCGCTGCTTGTTGCTCGCCAGATCCAGCAGGTGGATGGCCTGGCCATCCACCACGAAGGCGAGCTGTTTGCCATCGGGGGAGAGCACCGGACGGCTGATCCGCTTGTCGGGAATCGCCAGCAGCAGAGTCTCGGTCAGGGTGCCGGGATCGCTGAACAGCAGATCCGGATCCCCCTTGCGCAGGCGATAGAGGGCGGCGTGCCCCTGCTGCTCCGACAGATAGATGAGGGCGCGGCCCTGCTCGGCGAAGAGGGGGCTGGACTGCTCGCTCGGATCTCGGGTCAGCTGGCGCACCCGCTCCCGCTCGGGGTCGACGGCAAACAGGTTGCCCTCGCTCACCAGGATCAGCTCGTCCGCCTCTTCGCTGACCAGCGCTTCGTCTGCCAGGGTCAGGGCCTCGCTCGCCTCATCCGGCTCGCTCGCCACTTGCGGGGTGAGGGTCAGCTTGCGTGGCTCGCTGCTACCGGCATCGAGGCGATAGAGCTCGCCCAGCCATGACCAGACCAGATCGCTATTGCGAGAGGCGCTGAGCCCCCGCACCGGATGGCCCTGATAGTGGGTCAGCTGTTGCTCCTTGCCGCTGGCGAGATCCCGGCGCCAGACGTTGAAATCGCCGCTGCGCTCGCTCAGGTAAAAGAGGGTATCTCCCTTGTCGCTCCAGACTGGATCGGTGGCCGCCACCCGATCTTCGGTCAGCTGCTTGTGCTGCTTGCCATCAAACAGCCAGAGGCGGGGCACCGCGAACGAGTGCTGATGCTTGCGAAAGGGTTGATCCGCCGCAGGCATCTGGTAGACGAGCCGCTCCCCGTGGGGACGGGCGAGGGTCGCAGGCAGCGGCAGATCGGCCTGCAAGGTGCCGCCGGTGATCGGGGTCCAGTAGAGCTCGCCCCATTGGTAGCCTTCCGCAACAAAATGGTCGGCATCGGGCGCCCCCAAGCGCTGGCTGCTCAGCAGCAGTCGTTTGCCATCGGCGCTGAAGGCTTGCGGCAGATCGGTGCGCGAATCGCGAGTGAGGCGCACCATCTCACCGCCGCTGGCGGGTACCACGAACACATCTTCGTTGCCGTAGAGATTGGCGGCAAAGGCGAGCTGTTTGCCATCCGGCGACCAGATTGGCCGCTGGCTCAGGTAGTCGCTGCCGGTGAGCGCCGTAGCGGGGCCACCCTCGGCACTGGCGACAAAAATGCGCCCCTGCCAGGTGAAAGCAAGCTGCTTGCCATCGGGGGAGAGGGCGGGCTCGCGCAGCCAGAGTGCATCGGCGGCGACACTGGCGGGCAGCCAGAGCAGGAGTGGCGAGAACAGCAGGGTGGCGAGGCGGCACGAAGAGCGCATGGCATGATCCTGTCGGGGAGTGGAGTGTTATCTTCGCCGATCATTGCCCCGGGTGCCAGCGCGATAATTTTTTGTATCTTGTTGTTTTAACTGTTAATTACCAATGCAAAATGACGGCGTTCAAGGAAGATGGCCTGGCTGCTGCAAGATATGTTTTGCCGGGCATATTGAGTATTGATGGCGATCCAATATCATGGCGCTCGCTCGCCGCTCGGCGGGCATCGTTCAGATGATCTGGTAACAAGAAAAGCCCGCACCAGAGGCTTGTCGAGGGATGGAATGAGAGCCGTATTACTGTGTTTGTTGGGGCTTTGGCCCGCATTGAGTTTTGCCTTGACCGAAAAAGCCGATTTGGTGGTGGTCAAGAAGTCGACCTATAGCCTGACCCTGATGAAGGATGGCAAAGAACTGAAGCGCTACTGGATTGCTCTGGGCCCGGCGCCCAAGGGGCACAAGCAGCAGGAAGGGGATCAGCGTACGCCGGAAGGGCGCTACACCCTCGACTACAAGAAGACCAATTCCGGCTACTACAAAGCCATCCATATCAACTATCCGAACCTGGATGACATCAAGCGCGCCAATGAGCTGGGTGTTCGTCCGGGTGGCATGATCATGATCCACGGCCAGCGCAACAGCATTGGCAACCGCAGGGTTCAGCCTTCCAACTGGACCAACGGCTGCATCGCCATGCTCAATCACGAGCTGGATGAGGTGTGGGACGCCGTTGACCCAGGTACGCCCATCGTCATCGAGCCCTGATCCGCACAACGGGGGCCTTGTCGGCAGACAAGGCCCCCGTTCTGTTTGGGGTGTGATCCTCTCTCACGGATGTCTTTTTGAGACATTCGTATTGTTGTGAATGTCACTTCAAAAAAAGCCTGCAAATGGTGAGGATATGGGCTCTGTCCGTGAAGGAGTGTCCCATGTCTTTGATCGAAACCTGTCAGCGTATCGTGCGCGATCCCCATCTCTCCGCCGCCCAGAAGAGCCATGCGCTGGCGCTGGCCGCCGAGAATGCGTTGCCCTACCCCGACCTGCCTGCCGCAGTCGCCGAGGCGATGGAGCAGGGATTTATCTGCGACATGTTCGAAGGGCACGCCCCTTACAAGCCACGTTATGTACTGCCGGACTATGAAAAATTCCTGACTCAGGGCTCTGCCTGGCTGGAGTTGGCGGCGCCGCAGGATTTCGACGAGGCGCTCAACGCCCTGCGCATCCTCTATCACCATGCCCCCTCCGTCACCGGCATGCCGGTCTGGCTGGGTCGGCTCGACCATCTGCTGCTGCCGTTTGTCGGCGAACTGGATGACGAGACCCTCTATCGCAAGCTGAAGGGGTTCTGGGTCTATCTGGACAGGGTGCTGCCGGACGCCTTCATGCACGTCAACATCGGGCCGGATGACAACCGCATCTGCCGCCTGATCCTGCGCATCGACAACGAGCTCAAGCAGGTGGCGCCGAACCTCACCTTTTTCCACGATCCGGAGCAGACCCCGGACGATCTGCTGCTGCAGGCGGTGAAGAACATCGCCGAGTGCAGCAAGCCGCACATTGCCAACTACCCGATCCATCGCGATACCTTTGACCAGCGTGGTTTTGGTATCGTCAGCTGCTACAACTCCCTGCCGCAGGCCGGTGGCGCCAATACCCTGGTGCGCATCTCCCTCAAGCGGGTCGCCGAGCAGTGTCAGGGGATCGATGACTTCCTCGGTTGCCTGCTGCCCCATTACTGCCGTCTGGCCTCCCAGCTGATCGAAGCGCGGGCCGCTTTCTTGCATCAGGAGTCCGGTTTCTTCGACAGCTTCCTGGTGAAAGAGGGGCTGCTGGATGAGGATCGTTTCGTCCCCATGTTCGGCATCTACGGCATGGCGGAAGCGGTCAATATCCTGATGGATAAAGAGAATCTGCCGGATCGCTACGGCCATGGCGAGGAGGCGAACCAGCTTGGCTATCGCATCTCGGCCCAGCTCTCCGCCTATGTGACCACGACCCCGCAGACCCATGCCTGGGGTGGCCGCGCTTTGTTGCATTCGCAAGGTGGCCTCAGCATCGATGTGGCTGTTACCCCCGGGGTGCGCATTCCCTACGGGCAGGAGCCGGATCCGTCCAGCCATGTGTTGGCGCTGGCGCCGCACCACACTTATTACCATTCGGGGATCAGCGAGATCCTCACGCTGGATCCCACCATCCGCCAGAACCCGCAGGCGCTGTTGCAGCTCTGCAAGGGGGCGCTTGCCATCGGTATGCGCGAGTTCACCGCCAACGTGGCCGACAGCGATCTGGTGCGGGTGACCGGCTACATGATCCGCAAGAGCGACGTAGCTCGTTTTGCAGAAGAAGGCTCGCGCTTGCAGACCACCTGTCTCGGTGCCGAGGCGAGTGAAGTGACCGCCATCCGGCAGCGGGCACCGCGGGTGGTCGCCCACGAATCGACTATCGGCGAGTATTGAGTTCGCACCGATGGCTGATGTTTTGCCAACACGCAGCGCCCTGGTAAGCAGGGTGCTGCCCTTTTCCTGTGTCGACGGGCCGGGCAACCGGCTGGTGCTGTTTCTGCAAGGGTGCAACTTTCGTTGCCCCGGCTGCCACAATCCGCACACCATAGGGCTGTGTGACGATTGCGGTGACTGCCTTGCGGTCTGCCCGAGCGGCGCCCTCACCATGAGCGAGGGCAAGGTTCATTGGCAGGAGGCGCTCTGTACCGATTGCGATGCCTGTCTGGATGTCTGCCCCCGTAGTGCCAATCCCAAGACCACAACCATGACGGTGGCCGACGTGTTGGCCCTGCTGCGCCGCTACGGCCCATTGCTGAGCGGAATTACCGTCTCCGGTGGTGAGGCGACTACCCAGCTCCCCTTCGTGGTTGCGCTGTTTGCCGCCATCAAGGGCGCGCCGGATCTGACCCATCTCACTTGCCTGCTAGACAGCAACGGTTCTCTGGCCGAAACCGGCTGGCAGCGGCTGCTGCCGGTGCTCGACGGCGCCATGCTCGATCTCAAGGGGTGGCGCGACTCGGTCCATCACACCCTGACCGGCTATGGCCGCGAGCGAGTGTTGGCATCGCTGCAACTGCTGGCAAGCCACGGCAAGCTGGCCGAGTTGCGGCTGCTCCATGTGCCGGGCAAGAGTGATTTTCTGGATGCAAGTGGTGAGCTGGACGCGGATCTTGCCGCCTTCTTGCAGCAGCTTGGGCCTGTGCCCATTCGCCTCAACGGCTTTCGCCACCACGGGGTGCGGGGAGAGGCGGCGCAATGGCCAGAGGCTCACCAAACCGAGCTGAAACAGCTGGCCAGCCGTTTGCGTGCAGCGGGATTGGGGCCGGTCTCACTGCCTGCCTTGATGGGCTGAGTGGCTGCGTCATCCGGTGACCGTCATGGCGTGAGGTGCGGCATGGAAAGGCCGCAACTGTGATTTCTGTCTATTGGAGGGGGCGAGAACGGCGGCTAGAATAATGGCCATCTTCTTACCCCTCAATGACAGATAATCATGAGTGAAAGCAAGGCGTTATATCGGGTTCAGTTTATTTGCCACAGCGAGCGCTACGAAGTGTATGTGCGCGAAGTCAATCAGGGCCAGCTGTTCGGTTTTATCGAGATTGCCGACTTTGTCTGGGACAACCATACGGCGCTTATCGTCGATCCCAGTCACGAGAAGCTCAAGAGCGAATTTGCCGATGTGCGCCAGACCCTTATTCCCATGCATCAGGTGCTGCGCATCGATCAGGTGAAAAAGCAGGGGGCAGCTCGCATCACGGATCTGGGCAGCAACGTTGCCTCCTTCCCCAGCCCCATCTATACCAAACGTCCCTAGTCCCTACTTGCCGTTGATGTTTCACCGCGGTGAAACATCAATCTCTGCTCGCTGTCGTCCGGCTCAGGGCTCAATCAATTCGCGACCCAGTTGCAGGATCCGCTGGCGGAACCAGTGACGGGCCGAGCCATCACCGGCCGGGCCATACCAGACCAGACTGTGACTCACCTTGCCGTAATCGAACGGTGCCGGACGCATCACCAGATCCGGCTGACTGGCCATGCAGGCCGCCCAGCCACCGATGGCGGTGAGGATCAGGTCGGTTTGAGGCAGCAGAGCCGCCGCGCTGGCAAAATCGGGCAGGGTGGCGCCAATCTGGCGACGCACCTGCTGCTGGGCCAGGCTCTGTTCGAAGAAGGGGTTGGCCAGCTCCTGATCCCGGATGGCGATATGGCGCCAGCTCAGGTAGGCATCGAGATCCCAGGGTTTGGCCAGCGCGGGATGGTCTTTGCGCAGCAGGCAGACCAGTTTTTCTTCCCGCAGGGTCTCCCACACCAGCCCGGGCTGGCGCGGCAACGGCTGGCTCTGGTCATGGGGCAGGATCACGAAGTCGAGTTTGCCCGCTGCCAGCGCCTCCAGCCCCTGCTCATCCTTGTTCCAGATCTCCGGCACCATGCCCGGCACCTCCTGCATCAGCTGACCGAGAATGGGGCCCACCGGCCAGGTCATCACGCTCTCGCGCAATCCCAGCCGCAAGCTGCCCTGCCACTGCTGGGGGTTGAAGGCGTTCTGGCGAGTGAGGCCGTTCAGCTCCCCCAACAGCCGGTGCAGGGTGGGCGCCAGTCGCTCGGCCATGGGGGTGAGCAGCAGCTGGTTGCCCTGGCGGTAGAGCAGTTGATCCCCCAGCAGATCCCGCAGCTGGTTGAGGGTCTTGCTGACGGTGGAAGGGGTGGTGCAGAGCCGCTCGGCGGTGCGGGTGACACTCTGGTTGTCGAGCAGCAGGTGCAGGGTGACCAGATGGCGACCTCCCAGCCGAGAGAGAGCGATCAGATCCATAGTGGCTCCTGAAATTGATGAAGATAAACAGGCTCGGAATCAGGAAGATTCAGCGTGACTCGCTGGCATTCTCTCACAGCAGGGGGAGGGTGAGCAGACTCCTCAAGAGGTGACTGCGAACGCAACAGACAAAAAGCCCCGCCAAAGCGGGGCTGATGCGGATTAGCCCTTGAGCACCGCCGCCATGGCGTCAGCCACATAGTCGACGTTGCGGCTATTGAGGCCCGCCACGCACATGCGGCCGGAGCGCACCAGATAGACGGCGAACTCCTCGCGCAGGCGATCTACCTGCTCCGGGGTGAAGCCGGTGTAGCTGAACATGCCGCGCTGGTTGATGAAGTAGCTGAAATCGCGGCCCGGCACCTTGGCGCTCAGCACCTCGAACAGCTTCTGGCGCATTGCCTTGATGCGGGTGCGCATCTCGGTCACTTCATCGACCCACATGGCGTGCAGCTCGGGCTGGCTCATCACCGCCGCGGTGATCTGGCCACCGTGAGTAGGAGGGCTGGAGTAGTTGCGGCGTACGGTGGCCTTCATCTGGCCCAGTACGCGGCTCGCCTCTTCGGCATCCTTGCAGATGACCGACAGGCCGCCGCAGCGCTCGCCGTAGAAGGAGAGGTTCTTGGAAAACGAGTTGCTGACGAAGAAGCTGACACCGGCGGCCACCATGGCGCGGATGGCGTAGGCATCCTCTTCCAGCCCGTCGCCGAAGCCCTGATAGGCAATATCCATAAAGGGGATCAGGTTCTTCTCGACCACCAGCGCGATCACCCGATCCCACTGGGCGCGGGAGAGATCCACCCCGGTCGGGTTGTGGCAGCAGGGGTGCAGCAGCACGATGCTCTTGGCCGGCAGAGTGCTCAGGCAGTCGATCATGGCATCGAACTGCACACCACCGGTGGCCGCATCGTAGTAGGGGTAGTCATGCACCTTGATGCCGGCTCCCTCGAACATCGCCTTGTGGTTGTCCCAGGTGGGATTGCTGACCCACACCTCGGAGGTCGGGAAGTAGCGCTTGAGCAGGTCGGCGCCAATCTTCAGTGCGCCGGAGCCACCGATGGTCTGGATAGTGGCGATACGTCCCGCCTTGACCGCTTCATGGTCGGCACCAAACAGCAGGTGTTGCACTGCGGTGCGGTAGTTGGCGGCGCCTTCCATCGGCTGGTAGGGGCGCGGGGCAGGGGCGGTGGCGCGCTGGGCTTCGGCCTGCTGCACCGACGGCAACAGCGGAATGCGGCCCTGCTCGTCGTAATAGAGGCCGATCCCCAGGTTCACCTTCTGCTCGCGGGTGTCTTTGTGGAAGGTCTCGACTAGCGTCAGGATGGGGTCGCCAGCATAGGCATCGACGTGTTCAAACATGGGGGATCCTTGAAATTGACTGTCCAGTAAAACCGGCGGTCAGCCGGGCTGGACATCATGGCGCAAAGCTGGCGGTGGCTCAAGCCCGACACTGGTCGAGCCTGAACAGATGGCGCCGCCATCCTGCTTACTTCAAATAGGATCGCAGGACGCTGACCACCTGATCCAGATCCTCCAATCGCTCGGCAGGGGTGGCATCGGGGGCGCCGAGATGCTCGCGCATATGCCCCTCCAGCACCTCCAGCATCAGGCCGTTGACGGCGCCGCGAATGGCGGCGATCTGCTGCAAGATAGCGGTGCAGTCGCTCTCCTGCTCCAGCGCGCTCTCCAGCGCACCGGCCTGTCCCTTGATGCGGCGCACCCGTGCCAGCAGCTTCTTTTTGTCGTGAATGGTGTGGGACATGACGGATCCTCTCGATCAATAAAACTATACTGGGGTATAGTATATTGCATCATCGCTCTCAGGAGAAATTCATGTCATCCCTCGCTCAATCCCACTGCCATCAACCCGTCATCCATGAGGGCAATCCGCTGGCCGAACAGAAGACCCGCTGGGCCGTATTGTTGACCGTCATCATGATGGTGGCGGAGATTGGCGGCGGCTGGTTCTACAACTCCATGGCGCTGTTGGCCGATGGCTGGCACATGAGCTCCCACGCGCTGGCCCTCGGTCTCTCGGTATTGGCCTACCGCGCCGCCCGCCACTTTGCCCGTGACCACAGATTCAGCTTCGGCACCTGGAAGATAGAGGTGCTGGGTGGCTTCACCAGCGCCCTGTTGCTGGTGGGAGTTGCCGGGTTGATGCTGTTCGAGTCGGTGTTCCGGCTGCTGGATCCCAGCCCGATCCACTATCAACAGGCGATCGCTATCGCGCTGGTGGGGCTGCTGGTGAACCTCGCCTGTGCCTGGCTGCTCAAGGATGATCACGGCCACCATCACCATGGGCATGACCACCATCATGAGCATCACGACCACGATCATCATCATGACCATGACGATCAGCACGGACATCAGGATCTCAACCTGCGCGCAGCCTATATCCACGTGCTGGCGGATGCGGCCACTTCCGTGCTGGCGATTCTGGCGCTGACTGGGGGTATGTTGTGGGGGGCTGACTGGCTCGATCCGCTGATGGGCATAGTGGGTGCCGGACTGGTCGCGGTATGGGCCTGGGGGCTGTTGCGCGACTCCGGTCGGGTGCTGCTGGATGCCGAGATGGATACCCCGCTGGTGGCGGAGATCCGTGAGGTCATCGCCGAACTGCCACAGACCGAGATCTGCGATCTGCACGTCTGGCGGGTAGGGCAGCAGCAGTATGCCTGCGTGCTCTCTTTGCTGATGGCCAATCCGCTATCTGCGCAGCAGATCCGCGAACGGTTGGCGATCCATGAAGAGCTGGTGCATGTGACCATCGAGATCGCCAGCGAACAGGATAAATAGCGGGGGCCGTTACCCCCCTTGGTTTCAGTGCCGTTGGCACCTGATGTCAGTGCGGTTGCCCGGTGATCTCCTCCTGGGGCTTGTGTTGCCACACAGCGCCGAGCAGCAACTTGAGCAGCAGTCCGGGCGGGTTGTCCAGCAGATTGCCGGACTCCAGCAGCAGCTGGCCATCGGCGCGAAATCCGAGGCTGGCATCTATGGTGCCATCCTCCGAGACTACCTGGATCAGGCCATTGAGGGCGGAGCGCTCACCGGGCTGACAGCGCAGCCGCAGTTCGCGGGGTTCCCCCAGCAGGGTGAAGGCGCGGCTCAGCGGGGGCGAGTCTTCATAATCGGGCCAGTTGAAGAAGTGATACTGCTCGGCCAGGGTGCCAGCCTGCTGGCAAAACTGGTCGAATAGCTGCCCGATCGCCTGATACTCCTGATCGAGTCGTCTTGCCTGCTCTTCAATCCGTTTCATTGTTTACTCCTTGTCTATCCACTTGATCAGACATTGCTTTTCTGACCCCGTGACTGCCGTTTTCCAGATATGAGGCCAAATGGCTGCGAGGTCTGTGAGCCGGATCGAAGTTTCAGTCTGAAAACGTTATCTTGTTGAAACTGGATGGTTTTTTTGCCTTTCCGCTCACATTTGAATCGATTGCCGCTGATTAATATGGCACCGCCTGGCAATGACCGGGTGCTCGACTATCGAGACTAACTACAGCGGGAATTATAAAAATATGGATATGAAAAAGACCAAAGTGGCGCTGGTAACAGCCTCACTGCTCGCGCTTTTGTCTGGCTGTAATGACAACAGCACATCTACTTCTACACCTGAACCTTCTGATGGACCTGTCGCTCGCTTGCCCAAGATGGATCCCCCCAAGGAGCTGCTGCAAGCAGGCCCCAACGAGGTAGTCATTGCGCTGGTGGATACCCAGTCGGCAGCCAAAGGGGCCAAGGCACCGTTTGACAGCCACAGCCTGCACCTTTGGAACAACGACGCCTGCAAGGCAACGGCTGATAGTGGCCTGAATACCGGGTGGGATGACAAGAGCAAGACTCCTGCCACCGCTGACAGCTTTGGTCCGGCCTGGGTCGTGCCGCTCAAAAATGTGGAAGGGTGCATCAACTTTATCGCTCGCAACGGCGATCTGGCCAACCTGACCGGCAGCGATATGAAGGTGATCTTCAGTGAGCATCCGGATCGCACCGTGGCCATCGTCGCGGGCAAGAAAGATTTGTTTGGCAGCCGTGCCGAGGCCTTTACCGCCGCCTTTGGCGTGGCGGGGGCCAGCGCTCATCTGATCGATGGCAATACCCTGATCTGGCAAGGGGGCAAAGACAAGCCCCACGTTCGCCTCTATTACACCGACTCGGGCACCATCAAGGCCAATGCCGATGGGGTGTTCGATTTCCCCTATATCAGCCTGATCGCGACCAGCCTGACTGCCGAGCAGCAGGCCAAATATCCGCATCTCAAGGATGCAGCCGCTTTTGCCCTGCCTGCCGGTAAAGATCTCAAGCCCCTGCTCAAGGGGGAACTGGTGGCTATCGGCACCGATGCCGACGGTATCCTGCAAGGAGCGACCCTGGTGCAGAGCGCCGGCGCCCTCGATGCGCTCTATGCTCCCGAGGCGACCAAGCTGAGCTATGGCGCCGTGGTAGAGGGCAACCGGGTGACCTTCCGCCTCTGGGCGCCGACCGCCAAGTCGGTCAAGCTGGCCCTCTACAACGCCAGCCATCAGAAGAGTGGTGAAGTGGCCATGACTTTCGACAGCGCCAGCGGCAGCTGGAGCTACGAGGGGGGCAGCGAGCTGATCGGCCAGTTCTACCGCTACGACATGGAGGTCTACCATCCGCTGAGCCGCAAGGTGGAGCACTACGAGGTGACCGATCCCTACTCCTTGAGCCTCGCGATGAACTCCGAGTTCAGTCAGGTAGTGGATCTCGACGATCCGGCCCTGAAACCGGAAGGATGGGACAGCCTCAAGGCGCCCCACAGCCAGCAGAACCCCGCCGATATCACCATCTATGAGGCCCATGTTCGCGACCTGACCGGTAACGATGCCTCCACCGATGAAGATAAGCGCGGCAAGTTTGTCGGCCTGACCCAGCCCGACTCTGTACCGGTCAACCATCTGAAAGCGCTGGCAAAAAGCGGCGTCAGCCACCTGCACCTGCTGCCGGTGTTCGATATCGCCACCGTCAATGAGGATCCGGCCAAGGTGGCCAATCTCGGCGATGACTTCAGCAAGCTCTGTCAGGTCAATCCGGATGTGAAAACATCCAGATTTGGCGGCTATTGCGGTGGCGGTCAGACCGTGGGAGATGTGCTGGCCGACCTGCAAGGGGGCGACAGCAAGGATAATCCGCAGGTGCAGGAGCTCTCCGGCTATCTGCGCGGCGTCGACTCCTTCAACTGGGGTTATGATCCCTACCACTACACCACGCCGGAAGGCTCCTACGCCACCAACGCCGAGGGCACCAAACGTATTCTGGAGTTCCGCGAGATGGTCAAGGCCATCAAGCAGAACATCGGCATGAACGTGGTGATGGACGTGGTCTACAACCACACCAACGAATCCGGGCTCGGCCCCAAGTCGGTGCTAGACAAGATAGTGCCCTGGTACTATCAGCGCCTCAATCCGGAGACCGGCTCGGTGGAGAACTCCACCTGCTGTTCCAACACGGCGCCGGAACACGCCATGTTTGCCAAGCTGATGGATGACTCCCTGGTCACCTGGGCGCGCGACTACAAGATCGACGCCTTCCGCTTCGACCTGATGGGCCACCATCCGAAAGATCAGATGGTGCAGGCGCTGGCCGCGGTGAAGAAGGTCAATCCCGAGATGTACTTCTACGGCGAGGGGTGGAACTTCGGCGAAGTGCAGGATGACAAGCGCTTCGTGCAGGCGACCCAGAAGCATCTGGGTGGTACTGGCATCGGCTCCTTCTCCGACCGCTTGCGCGATGCGGTGCGCGGCGGCAGTCCGTTTGACGGTGGCGATACCATTCGCAAGACCCAGGGCTTTGGCAACGGTGCCTTCGTCGATCCTAACGAAATGAGCAAGGTGGAGCTGGCAACGGCCTTGCACCAGTCCGATCTGGTGCGGCTCGGCATGGCGGGCAACCTCAAGGAGTTCGTGCTGACCGACAAGGATGGCATGCCGAAGAAAGGCGCCGAGATCGACTACAACGGTCAGCCTGCCGGTTATGCCCAGGATCCGGTGGAAGTGCAGAACTATGTCGACAAGCACGACAACCAGACCCTGTTCGACAACCTGATATACAAGGCGCCTGCCGGAGCCGATCTGGTGCGGATGCAGGGGGTCTCGCTGGCGACTGCCATGCTGGGTCAGGGCATTCCCTTCACCCACGCCGGTGTCGAGCTGCTGCGTTCCAAATCCATGGAGCGGGACAGCTATGACTCGGGCGACTGGTACAACAAGGTCGACTACACCCTGGGCGACAACAACTTCGACAAGGGGTTGCCGCGCAAGGACAAGGATGGCGACAACTATCCGCTGATCGAGCAGGTGCTCGGCAAGCATGCCAAGCCGGGCTCGGCCGAGATGGCGCAGATGGTGAGCTTCTATCAGGAGTTGGCGGAGCTGCGCAACTCTTCCCGTCTGCTGCGTCTGGGCAGCGGTGCCGAGGTGATCAAGCGGGTCGACTTCCGCAATACCGGCCCGGATCAGGTGCCCGGCCTTATCGTCATGACGGTGGATGATGGCGTCAGTGCCGGGACGGACCTGGATCCGGCCATCGACGGTCTGGTGGTGATGATCAACGCCAGCAACCAGAGCCAGAGCATCGGCGACTTCCGTGACGGCAACGATCAGCCGATCGATCTGAGCGGTATGGTGCTTAGCAGCAAGCATCGCGTAGTCGACAGCATCGCCAGCGGCGCCGCCTATGATAACGGCCAGTTGACGCTGGGGGCCTGGTCTGCCGCCGTGTTCGTCAAGCCGCAGTCTGGTGCACAGGGCGCGGGCCTGCCGGTCAGCAAGAAGACCGACCTGAGCACCCTGCCACCGTTTGGCAACACCGATGTTTATCTGAAGGGCTTCTTGGACCCCAGTTTTGGCGACAAGAATCCGCTGACATTTACCAGTAACTTCATGTACGAGTTCAGCGCAGAAGTGACGGCGGAGCAGCTTGGTAACACCGAGTTGAAGGTGGCGGACTCTGGCTGGAGCATTAACTACGGCAGTTGCAACGCTGGTGACAAGCTGGTGGTCGGCACTCCGCTGACCCTTTGCAAGGGTGGCGATACCGGCAACATCGGGCTCGATCTGGCCAAGGCAGGCAGCTACAAGTTTGTCTTTACCGCCATGAACAAGGACAAACCGACCCTGAGCGTCAGCTTCACCGAGCCGGTGCAGAGCTGCAAGGTGCTGGATACGGTGGCGGGCAATCCGCTCGGCTACAACCTGTTCGTCAAGGGTGAGCTCTCCGGCTGGGGAGCCCAACCTCAGTACCAGCTGAGCTACAAGGGGATGGACGGCGATCTCGCCATCTATCAGGCGGCGTTCAACTACGCCGGCAGCACCGAGTTCAAGGTGGCCAACGAGGACTGGAGCAAGGAGTACCTGCTCAACGGTGGCGGTGCGGTGAACGCTGAAACCGGCTATTCGTTCGCCTTCTCCAAGGGGGGCAGTGCCAATAACAGCATCACCCTGCCGCAGGGGCTGTGGAGTGTGCTGGTGAAGGTTGACCCGGCTGGCGTCAAGGCGGGCACAGCCGTCATTCAGGAGTGCAGCGTCAAGTAAGCAAGCCATTGAGTCCGGGGGATGGCTCGGCACCCCCGGGTTGAATTCCACCTTGCCAAGGGTGGGATAACTCCGAGAGAGTAAGCAAAGCGCGACTGCCGACCGGCAGGCGCGCTTTTTCTTTTACGGGGTGCAGTGAGAGAAATGAGAGGAAAAAGAAAAGCCGCCCCGGTTGGGGCGGCGGTTGTTATTTCACGGTTTCTAATGGTGCGGGATTAGCGCTTGCGCAGCAGGCGCAGGGCGTTGGCGGTCACCAGCGCGGTGGCGCCGGTATCGGCCAGCACCGCAATCCACAGTCCGGTGATGCCGAGCAGGCTGGTGACCAGGAAGATGGCCTTCAGCCCCAGCGCCAGCGCGATATTCTGGTGAATATTGGCCAGTGCCGCCCGCGACAGCCGGATCATCGCGGCAATACCGCCGAGCTGGTTGTGGGTCAGCGCCGCATCGGCCGTCTCCAGCGCCACATCGGTGCCTCCCCCCATAGCGATGCCGATACTGGCCCGCTTCATGGCGGGGGCATCGTTGATACCATCGCCGATCATGGCAACCTTCCGGGTGTTGGCGAGCTTGGCGATCTCTTCTACCTTGTTCTCCGGCAGCAGACCGGCACGCCAGCCCATGCCCAGCTCGGTGGCGATCGCCTCGGCGGCACGGGGGTTATCCCCGGTTAACATGATGCTGTTGAGCCCGAGCTGATGGAGTTCTTGCAGCGCAGCCGCCGCCTCCGGCCGGATCTGATCCCGCAGCGCCAGCAGGGCGACTGGCAACGCCTGAGCATCGCTGCTCTGGCAGAGCACCACAACGGTCTTGCCCTGCCGCTCCAGCGAAGCAATCCGGGTTTGCTGTTCCACATTCAGGGTCGCCACCCGGCTCGGTGCCAGCAGTTGCCACAGTTCACCGTTGATGCGTCCCTCAACGCCCATGCCCGGCAGGGCACGCAGGTCGCGAGCCTCCGCCAGCGTCAGCCCCTGTTCGGTCGCGTTGGCGACCACGGCGCGGGCCAGCGGGTGGTGGGAGCCCTGCTCGATGGCAGCCGCCAGTGCCAGCAACTCGGTCTCCGGCTGGCCATTGAGGCTCACCAGCTCGGTCAGTTGCGGCTTGCCCAGGGTCAGGGTGCCAGTCTTGTCAAAGGCGACGGTGTCGATATGGGCCAGTCGCTCCAGTGCGGCGCCCCCCTTGATCAGCGCTCCCTGACGGGTGGCGGCGGCCAGCGCCGAGGTGACCGCTGCCGGGGTGGAGATGACCAGCGCGCAGGGGCAGCCGATCAGCAGCAGTGCCAGTCCGCGATAGATCCACTCGTCCCAGCTCTGGCCGAAGGCAAGGGGCGGCACCAGCACCACCAGCAGGGCAACCAGCATCATGGCCGGGGTATACCAGCGGCTGAAGCGGTCGATAAAGCGCTCGATGGGGGCACGCTGGCTTTCGGCCTCCTCGATAAGGTGCAGAATGCGGTCGATGGCGTTGTTGCCCGGCTCCGATACCACTTCAAGGCGCAGCACCCGATCCGCCGCCAGACTACCGGCCGGCACCTTGTCCCCCTGGCGACGTTCCACCGGAATGGATTCACCGGTCAGGGCGCTCTCGTCAAACGCACCGAGCTCATCGAGCAGGCGGGCGTCGGCAGGCAAGCGGGCACCCGGAGCGATTTCGATAATCTCGCCGGGACGCAGCTCATCGGCGCCGACCTCTTCCCGCACCTCGCCCTCGGCAGTGGTACGGATCCGCAGCGCCTTGTCAGGCACCAGCGCCATCAGAGCGGTCACTCCGGCCCGGGCGCGTCCGGCGGCGTAGGCCTCCAGATGTTCACCCAGCATAAAGAGCAGCAGCACCATGGCCGCTTCGGCGGTTTCACCGAGAAACAGGGCGCCCACGGCGGCCACCGTCATCAAGGTCTCGATGGCGAAGGGGGTGCCGCTTTTGGTCAGCGCCCACGCCTTGCGAGAGATAGGCCACAGCCCCCAGAGGGTCGCCAGGGTAAAGAGCGGCTGACCGAACTCGCTCGGCAGCAGGGCGGCAACCAGCATCAGACCCGCCAGTGACAGGGGCTGCCAATATTTGCCCAAAAAGTTACCGAATAGATTGCCCTGTAGGGGCTGTTGTGACGCTTGCTCGCGGCCAGCTGCCTGCTTGTCAGCACTTTCCCCCTTGAGCTGGAAACCGGCGGCCAGCACGGCGGCGGTGACGGGATCGGGGGAGAGGCCGGGTGCCAGATCCACTACCAGCTTCTCGGTGGCAAACAGCACGCGGGCCTGTTGCACGCCGCTCACCCGGCTGACGGCGGTCTCGATCTTGCGGGCGCAGCTGGGGCAATCCATCCCCAACACCTGCCAGCTGTGGCGACTGTTGCCTTGCTCCGGCGCAACCAGCGGGTCGGCAGGGGGCATATCGTGCTCATGCTCATGCTTATGATCGTGAGCTGGCGATAAGGGGGCACTGCAGCACGCTTGATCGTGGCAACCTCCTCGGGGAGGCTCATCATCCCCGGGGGATTCATTGCCGTCACGGGATGCGTGCTCATGAGGCGTCTGGGTTGAACAGCAACTGACGGGCGTGGTGTTGTCGCAGCAGTGGCTATCGTGGTGATGTTCATTCTGGCCGGAGGCCGCCTTGCTGACGGCCTTGATGGGGGCGGCGTGCTGATGATTGCAGCAGGATTTGCTCATGATGAGTCCCTCTTGATGGATCCCGCCCCTGCGAGATCCTTGATTACTGAGAAGGAGTCTAAACCTTGGTGTTAAGTCCAAGGTCAACCCCTTTATATCCCTTGTCTTCGCGGGTGTTTGTCTGGTCCCGCCGCCCCTATACTGATCACCCGGATTTTTACTACACCAATAAAGGACATAACACATGAGCAACTCAGTCACTCTGCAAGGCAACCCGGTTTCCGTCGCTGGTCACTTCCCGGTCGCCGGTGAGCAAGCCAAGCCCTTCTCCCTGGTGGCCAAGGATCTCTCCGACGTGACCCTGGCAAGCTTTGCCGGTCAGCGCAAAATCCTGAACATCTTCCCGAGCGTCGATACCCCGACCTGCGCGACCTCTGTGCGCAAGTTCAACGAGCAGGCCAGCGCGCTGGATAACACAGTTGTACTGTGCATCTCCGCCGATCTGCCGTTCGCCCAGTCTCGCTTCTGCGGCGCCGAAGGTCTGGACAAGGTAGTGACTCTCTCCACCCTGCGCGGTGCGGCCTTCATGGAAGATTACGGCGTTGCCTTCTCTTCCGGTCCGCTGGTCGGTCTGACCGCTCGCGCCATCGTGGTGCTGGATGGTGACAACAAGGTGCTGCATAGTGAGCTGGTCGCCGAAGTGGCCGACGAGCCGAACTACGCTGCGGCGCTGGCAGTGCTGTAAGGCTGCAAGCCATGAAAAATCCCGCTTCGGCGGGATTTTTTATGCGGGAATTGTCTGTTCAGGGCGTAGCGGGCGGGTTGGTCGTCGGTTCAGACTTGGCGGGTGGGGAGGGTTGCCACTCCACGTAGGGGCGGTGGATCTTCTCGTAGATCTCGGCCAGTTTGCCGGTGGCGGCCAGCTTATCGATGGCTTGCCGGAGAAATTCGTCCATCTCATCACCTGCTGCCCCTTTCTGGATGATGAAGACATCCTCGAAATCTCCGAAAAATTCTCGCCTGATATTTGCCAGCCCCAGCTGCTTGAGCATCAGGTCGGCCTCCTCTTGCGCCCAGACAAAGGCGTCGATACGGCCGCGTGAGAGCTTGCGCAGTGACTGCTCGATACTCATCGAGCGCTGCACCGGGAAGGGCATATAGTCGGGTACGGCCTCGATCAGCAGATCCCGTTTGGTGGGCACTATGCCGTAGGCCATGTCCGTGGTGACTGGATAATTGGTATTGCTGTAGATGACATGGGCAACCTTGCCAAAACTGCGGGTACTGAAGCGATAAGCCAGCATATCGATATCCTTGAGGTTGCGGATGGCGGGTAGCCCCAGATCAGCCTTGCCGGAGATCACCCCAGCCATGGCACGGGCGATGGGGTAGATGGTGATCTTGATGGTTACATCGGGGTAGAGGTCATCGATGGCGTGTACCAGATCGACAAAGGGGCCTGTCTTGTCGGCATTGATCAGCCCCGGCAGCTCGCCAAGGTGGGCATTGAGGATGCGCACCGGTTTAGGCGGCTCGGGGGCGGCGTCGTTCTCCGGAGTCTGCGACAGGCCGAGAGTCGCGCTGCCGAGCAGGGTGACCACGAGCAGCAGAAGGGGGATGTGTCTGGTCATGGCGAGTCTCTCTTGGTGATGGGTCAGCTAAAGTGTAGTCAGCCCGTCGTCAGCCCCCTTGGCCAAACCATCATGGATAGGGTTTTACTTCTCGGCCCCCGCTCACTAGACTTCGCCTCCCACTTCTTTGTTGACGTAGCGCCATGACCTTTAGCGAACTTGCCCTTCATCCCGCCTTGCTGGCCTCTTTGCCCGTCACCTTGCAGACGCCGACCCGCATCCAGCAGCTGGCCATTCCGGCTGCGCTGGCGGGGCAGGATCTGCTGGCGCTGGCCCAGACCGGCAGCGGCAAGACGCTGGCGTTTGGCTTGCCGCTGCTGCAACGGCTGGATCCTGCCTCCAGCCAGGTGCAGGGTCTGGTGCTGGTGCCAACCCGCGAGCTGGCGATTCAGGTCACTGCCGCGCTAAAAGAGGGTGCCGAGGCGCTGGGGCTGCGCATCGTGACGTTGTGTGGGGGCGTTGCGCAGGAGCGGCAACAGGCCGAACTGGCGCTGGGGCCACAGCTGCTGGTGGCGACGCCGGGGCGGCTGCGGGATCTGCTGACCCAGCAACTGTTGGGGCTGGATGGTTTGCAACTGCTGGTGCTGGATGAAGCGGATCGCCTGCTGGAGATGGGCTTTGCTCCCGACATCAAGGCGCTACTCGGCTTTATTCCTGCGGATCGCCAGACCCTGCTCTTCTCCGCCACCTTGCCTGCCGAGTTGGAGACGCTGGCCAACGGCCTGCTGCGCGAGCCTACCCGTATCGAGGCCACCCCTCTCAACAGCGTGGTGAACGAGATCGAAGAGCGACTCTATCTGGTCAACAAGAGCAGCAAGGTCCCGGCGCTCATCAGTCTGCTCAAGGAGCAGGCGTGGCCGCAGGTGCTGGTCTTTATCAGTGCGCGGGATGATGCCGACGGGGTGGCCAGAAAGCTGGCCAAGGCGGGCATTGCGGTGGCCGCCCTCCATGGTGAGAAGGAGCAGGCAGTGCGTGAGCAGGCGCTCGGCGATTTCAAAGAGGGCAAAATTCGGGTGCTGGTGGCCACCGACCTGATGGCGCGTGGCATCCATGTGGAGGCGCTGCCGGTGGTGATCAATCTGGACTTGCCCGCCAGCGCCCCCGTCTATGTACACCGCATCGGTCGTACCGCCCGGGCTGGCCTCGAGGGGCTGGCCATCTCACTGGTCTGCCATGGCGAGAGTGACATGCTGCAAGCTACCCGCACCCTGACCGGCCGCGAGCTGCCGTTGGGCGATCTGGTGGGATTCCCGGTCACTGACCAGCCTGCCAGCGGGGAAGGCAAGCGCCCCCCTCGTGACAAGCAGGCCAATCGCCGCACTCAGGCCAAACGCAGCGTCAAGCAGTTCAAGGGCAAGCGCTGACCTCAGGGTGTGCCTTGCTCCCGCGCGAAGAAGTCACGACGCCACTGGCTCAATACCTCCTCCTTGTGCTGTTGCCACAGCGCAGGATCCATCTGCTGTTGGCTGATCGCCAGTTGCTGCTCCAGCTCGGCCAGCTCTCGCTGGTAGCGGCTGCGTTGATCCAGCTGTTGCTGGCGCGCCCCGGCAAACGCCAGCGTGGCTTCAGCCTGCTCTGCGGGCAGGAAGTGGCGGGCCAGGGTGGCCAGATCCTCATCTCCCCACAGCTGACGAGCTTGCTGCAGGCGGGCATCCGGGTTGAACAGATCCACCGCCAGATCCGGATGACCCGCCGCCCACCGATCCTGCAAGCGGCTGAGGGCGTCCAGCCGCTCGGCCAACGGTAACAGCTCGCTCTCCTGCGCCAACTGATCCAGCGCCAGGGCATAGCGCCCCTGTAACCGGATCAGACTCTCCCCCTCGCGCAGCCACCCGGCCTCTGTTGCTTCCAGATTGCTCACACGCTGCGCCAGCGGCAACTCGCTGTCGCTGATCTCGCTGGCAAGCTGATTGAGCAGTTCATCCGGCATCGCCTGCCAGCTGCTGGGCACTTCTTTGCTTTTGCCATCCATCCCCTCAGCGTTTGGCATGCGGGGAGGCGGGCTCCCCGGTTCTGTTGGCAACTGCACATCGGCCAGAGAGGGCGTAGCCGACCGTTCTGGTGATATCGGGGACTGCTCTTCCTGCCAGCCCAGATTCACCAGCAAAAGGGTCAGGATAGCCAGCGCCAGTATCCCGTAACGACGAGTCATCGGCTGATCTCTCCCTTGACCGGGAAGTGGTCTGAGAGGTTGCTGGCGGGCCAGAGGCTGTCATCGCTGCTGCGCGGGATCCAGACCGTGTTGAGGTTGTGGCTGGCGTTGCCGTACTCCCGACTCACTACCAGATAGTCCAGATACTCGACGTTGGCGCCACCGGAGAGTGGGCCACCGGCATAGGGGTTGATCCTGGGATCGAAGGTGGCTTCGGTATAGCCGCCATAGGCGGGTTCATGGGCGTTCAGATTGGCCAGCATGTTGGCGTAGTCATCGGCAAACTTGCGTTTGTTGACGTTGAAGTCGCCGCCGTAGATGACGGTGTCGCTGGCGGGGATCTTGAGGCTGGCTGCCAGAGAGCGGATCTGACCGAACTGGATCTGCCGTAGCTTGCGCGCCTCGTCGGTGTCAAAGCTGGCGGTGTGGGTGGCGAACAGGTGCCACGCCTTGCCCCCCTTGATCACCTCGGCGTACATCACCCCCTTGTCTGCGAAGCAGTCGGTGCCGGTGCATTGGGGATAGACCAGCTGGGCCTCCCGCACTATGGGATAGCGGCTGACGATCACCACGCCGCCGTCATGAATGTTGACCCCGGGCTTGTCGAGTACTTTGGTCTGGTAGGGGTACTCTTTCGCCAGCGCCTGTAAAAAGCCCTCGCGGCGGCCATCGAATACCTCTTGCAGCAGCAGGGCGTCATAGCCCTTGAGGTAATCAGGCAGCAAGGTCAATCGCTCGCCGATGCTGGAGGCGATGACCGGCAGTGCCCAGACGTTGTAGCTGGCCACCTTGAGCCTATTTTCTGCCGGTTCCGGTTGCTCCCGTTTTTGGGGGGGCGTGATCATATAGTGCAGATCGTCGTAGCGGCCGGTGAACTTGGCGGCAAAGGCCAGCTCTTGTGGCCCGGCAACGCGGTGGATCGCCCGATCGTTTTGCCAACCGGATGCGCTGGTCGGTGTCTCGCCACCGTGCTGCAAGGTGGTGTTCCACCAGGTTCCCTCCATCAGCTGGTTGAGCCGATAGACGTCGCCACCCGCTGTGGTCACACGGGTTTCGAACAGATAGCTCTTGCCCGCCTTGACCCCCTCATAGCGATTGAAGCTGAGCACCATGGCACTCTCCCATGGGCCCAGTTCGGTACGGTGCTGGCTCCACTGACTGCCGGGTTGCAACTGGCCGCTGCCGCTTTGGCGGATGTCGATCTGAAGCGGTTCAGGACTGTTGTTGGTGAGATAGACATCGGTATCGGCCAGTGCCAGTTGCGGGAACTGGCTGACCAGCAGCAGGGCGGCATAACTGAGGGTTTTCTGCATCACAGGATCCTTTTGGTTGCAGGGCAATGGAAAGTGACTGTTATGGCGAATGCAGAGGTCAGTTTGTTTACATTTTGGTTACAAGTAAATGAATTGGTTTTGTTTGGAGCTTTGTGGAGGTGTAAAGCGAGCGAGGCAGCACGCTTAAAGAGAGAGGGAAGAGCGAGGGAAGGCGCCCGTGTCAGGCGCCTTCACTTCAGGAGTTAGCGGTGGGCCAGCGGGTAGGTGAAGAGCGCCAGATGGGCGAAGTTGAAGGCGAAGTGGATCAGGATGGCCACGGAGAGTCGCCCGCTGAGCTGGAATGCCAAGCCGTAGCAGCAGCCTGCCAGGGTCGCAAACAGCGCCAGCAGTGGGCCACCGGGCAGGTGGATGGCTCCGAACAGTAGCGCGGCCACGACGATGCCAATCCAGGGGCGGTAACGTTCGGTCAGCCCCTGCTGGATCGCGCCACGAAACAGCGCCTCTTCCGCCACGCAGGTGAACAGCAGATTGTTGAGTGCAAACAGCCACCACCAGTGGGGCAGACCCACTTCCGGTTTCAGTGCCCCCAACTGCCAGGCGATGACCAGCAGGGCACCCAGCGGCAGCAGCAACAGGGCCAATGGGCGCCAGCGGATTGCGCCCCCCTTGCCCAGCAGCATCGGGCAGGCCAGCAGCAAGCCAAAGAGCAGCAGCGGCTTGTCGAGGTTCAGATACATGTTGAACGGCACGCTGGCGGGGCCTGCCAGCGCCTGATCCAGCACCTTGAGATTGTTGAAGCCGGGGATCAGGTGCAGGGTCAGCGTAATCGCCCAGAGGATCAGCACCACTCTGGCCGCCATCGCCCAGCGGGCGGGGAGGGTTGGCGTACGCCACGCCAGCAGTAATCCTGCGACCGAGACCAGCAGGGCGGGTAGTGTCATTCGGTCAAGCCACAGTGCCAGCAGCAGGGAGAGTCCCAGCAGGGCAAAGGCGGGAAGACGCTGGCGGAAGAGGGCAAGCAGCACGGCCAGCGCCAGCGCGCCCCAGATAAATGAGTCGGGAAGGGGTAACATTGGATCTCCTTGATCGAGGCAGGCGGCAACCTTAACAAGTGGGCGTCAGCAGGACAACCGCGCAGGAGGTGGTCGGATCCCTTCTCTATACTCATCAACAGGGTAAAGGGAGAGCAGCTGATGAAGCACTGTCTGTGGTTGTTGTGTTGTTGGTGTGTCTGGCTGCAGGCCGCACCCTTGCTGCTGGTGACCGGTGAGTTCACCCCCTATACCGGCAAGGCCCTGCCTGACGGCGGCGAGAGCACCCGGCTGGTGACGACCCTGCTGCAAGAGGCCGGGTATCGAGAGATCCGGGTCGACTACCTGCCCTGGCCACGCGGCTATCAGTTGACCCGCAATGGGTTGGTCGCGGCCACCTTCCCCTACGCCTGGACTGCCGAGCGGGCCAAGCTCTTCCACTACAGCGCTCCCATTCATATAGATCGCCTCTCCTGGTTCACCTATCGGGGGAGCGAGGCCATTCAGGCTGGCCGCTGGCAAGGGCTGCGTGTCTGCATTCCGCTGGGGTGGAGCACCAGCCATGCCGACGGGGTGATCAAGCGTTTCGGGCTGGATCTGCAGCGCCCCAAGACCCTGGCACAGTGTCTGCAACTGCTGGATCGCAAACGGATCGATCTGCTGCCGATGAACGAGACGGTGACCCGGGATGCCAGCCGCCAACTGTTTGGCGACCCCTGCCATCTGCAGGCATTGCCCCACTTTCGCCAGAGCGACACTTTTTATCTGATCATTTCACGGCAGTACCCGGAGGCCGCCAGCCTGCTTGAGCGCTTCAATCATGCCTTGGCTGCCGCCCGTGCCGATGGTCGCTATGACCAACTGGTCTCCCGAGCCGGAAAGGGGATCGATTGCCGTTGAGAGTGCCTAGGCGGAAAACAAAAAGCCGGAGCAGTGGCTCCGGCTTTCTTTATGCCTTCAGGGGCGATTAGCGGCCTGATTCGGCGATCACGCGGGCGATGATATCGGCGCGCTTGCTGGCTTCCAGTTCGCCCAAGGCGATCAGGCCAGCCTTGAAGATGACGTTCTTCGGCAGGCTGACGTCGTCCAGCGTGGCGATCGCTTCAACGTGCATGCCGTTCAGACGGCTGGCATCGCGCGGGCTCAGGTTGACCTGAGTGTTCATCACCTGCTTGCCTTTCTTCTTGGAAGGTGCAGCCGCTTTCTTGGTGGATTCCTGTTCTTCGTCTTCCGGCAGTTCGTCATCAAAATCGTAAATAGACATAGTCAATCCTGTTGAGTTAGGCAAAAGGGCACATTTGCCCGACATTGGGTCAATCAGCCCATATCCTCGTTACGGATAAAGGCGCGCCAGGAGCCGAGCACCTGGGCAAAATCTTCCAGCCCGCACATGGCCAGCTGTTCATCATCGTAGTAGGCGAGATCGTCAAGATCCTCACCCAGCTCGATATTGAGGGCGTTGGCTTTCACCTCCGCCTCTTCATGGGTCAGCAGCAGGGAGTAGTCACCGCCGTTGAGCCGGTATTCGACTCGGGTGCGGTTGGAGAGCTGATCAATGATGGAGAAGAGCTCGTCGAGCTTCTCTTCATCCTTGCCAACCTCGTCGATCAGCCACTGACCGATGGCTTCATGGCCCATGGAGAACCGGGCGCGATAGCCACCAAACGGGTCGCGGCGAAATTCATAATCCATAGCACAGTCCAGATCGGAGGGATGGGCCATCACGGGCAGGCGGGTGCAAGCACGCAATTCCTGCTCCATGGCGGGGCACACATCGGGTAAAGTGGCCTATTCTAGCGATCCCCCTCTCGCTTGTCTTGATGATGTGGCATCTTTGCGCCCATGTGCCCTGAATCGACCCGTGGTGGCGCCGCCAGATCAGCCCCTTGTCCGGAGATGTTATGCAGCTAAACGATAACCTTGCCCGCCAGATCGTCGCGCGGGCGATGAAGATCCTGTCGTTCTCGGTCAACGTGATGGACGAACACGGCCTCATCATTGCGTCCGGCAATCCGGAGCGGATCCATCAGCGCCACGAAGGGGCCGTGCTGGCGCTGACCGAGAACCGGGTGGTGGAGATCAGCGAAGCGACAGCCTTGCAGCTAAAAGGGGTGCGACCCGGCATCAATTTGCCCATCTCCTATCAGGGGGAGCTGATCGGGGTGATCGGCATCTCCGGCGACCCGGACATCGTTCGTGCTTACGCCGAGCTGGTGCGAATGACCGCCGAACTGATCCTGGAGCAGGCGGCGCTCACCGAGCAGTTGCAGTGGGACAAGCGCCACAAAGAGGAGCTGGTGTTGCAGCTCATTCGGGGCGAGGGGCGAGTCGATCAATTGCAACAGGCGGCCCGCTTTCTCGGACTGGAGTTGGCCCAGCCTCGGGTGGTAGCTGTGCTGGCGCTGGAGGAGGCGGATCCGGCGCGTCTGCGAGAGCTGGTTCATCAGCTGGAAAATCCGGAGCGGGACAATCTGGTCGCCATCAACGGGCTCGACGAGATAGTGGTGCTCAAACCGGCACAATTGAGTGATGGCGTCTGGCAATCGGCGCAGGAGCGCAGCCGGATCAAGCAGTTGCTGGCCCGCATTCCCCACTTCAAGGTGCATATCGCGGTGGGCGATTACTTCGCCGGGATCGACGGGCTGGCGCGCTCTTACCAGACGGCGCGAGATACCCTGCGCCGTGGCATGCGGCAGGCGCCGCGCAAACAGGTCTACTTCTTTGAGGACTACCGTTTGCCAGTGCTGCTGGGCAGTCTGGCGGACTCCTGGCAGGCGGATCAGCTGCGCACACCGCTGCAGAAACTGGCCCGGGAAGATGGCAAGGGGGCGCTGCAGAAGACCCTGCGCCACTATTTCTTGCAGGATTGTGATCTGCATCGCTGTGCCGAATCCCTGTTCATTCACCCCAATACCCTGCGCTATCGTCTGGGGCGGATAGAGCAGATAACCGGGTTGAATTTCAACAAGTTAGATGACAAATTTTTGCTCTATCTCGGCCTTAATCTCGACTTGTGATTGTGAGGTTTGACAAAAAAACACGTTTACATGACGCAATTTTTGGTTTTTAAGCCAAAGCATTCTGATTGCAGATCTCCATAATGGCGGCCATTCACTCCTATTGAAGGTGTCCGTCATGATCCCGGTTACTGCCCTTGGCGCCATCGCGGCGCTCTCCATCGCCATCATCCTCATTTTGAAGAAGGTGCCGCCCGCTTACGGCATGATCGTGGGTGCCCTGGCCGGTGGCTTGATTGGCGGTGCCGATCTGACCCAGACCGTCGCCCTGATGATCGGCGGCGCCCAGGGGATCACCACAGCTGTGATGCGGATCCTGGCGGCCGGTGTACTGGCCGGCGTGCTGATCGAATCGGGTGCCGCCACCACTATCGCCGAGACCATCGTCAAGAAACTCGGTGAAACCCGCGCCCTGCTGGCGCTGGCGCTGGCAACCCTGATCCTGACTGCGGTCGGCGTATTCGTGGATGTGGCAGTCATCACTGTTGCGCCCATCGCGCTGGCCATCGCCCGCCGTGCCGATCTCTCCAAGGCGGCCATCCTGCTGGCGATGATCGGCGGCGGCAAGGCGGGTAACGTCATGTCCCCCAACCCCAACGCCATTGCCGCGGCTGATGCCTTCCATTTACCCCTGACCTCTGTGATGGCGGCGGGCATCATTCCGGGCCTGTTCGGTCTGGTGATGGCCTACTGGCTGGCCAAGCGGCTGAACAACAAGGGCAGCAAGGTTTCTGCTGATGAAGTGGTGAGCTTTGCCGGTGCCAAGTTGCCAGACTTTGCCGCCGCCATCAGCGCTCCGCTGGTCGCCATCCTGCTGCTGGCCCTGCGGCCGGTCGCCGGTATCGTGGTGGATCCGCTGATTGCGCTGCCCCTCGGTGGTCTGGTCGGCGCCCTGATGATGGGTAAATTCCGCAAGGTGAACCAGTTTGCGGTCTCCGGCCTCGCCCGTATGGCGCCGGTCGCCATCATGCTGCTGGGTACCGGTACCCTGGCGGGCATCATTGCCAACTCCGGCCTGAAAGATGTGCTGATCAGCGGCCTGACCGCCTCCGGTCTGCCTTCTTACTTGCTGGCGCCTATCTCCGGTGCCCTGATGTCGCTGGCAACCGCCTCGACTACTGCCGGTACCGTGGTGGCCTCCAACGTATTCAGCTCCACCCTGATTGAACTGGGGATCAGCAGTCTGGCCGGGGCGGCGATGATCCATGCCGGTGCCACTGTGTTTGACCACATGCCCCACGGCTCTTTTTTCCATGCCACCGGTGGCAGCGTCCACATGGGCGTGGGTGAGCGCCTGAAACTTATCCCTTACGAAACTGCAGTCGGTCTGACCATTGCCACTGTCTCCACCCTGATGTTTGGCGTGTTTGGCCTCGCCTAAGGAATTGATATGAAAATTGTTATTGCCCCCGATTCATTCAAGGAGAGTCTGAGCGCCATGGCGGTGGCTGATGCCATCGAGGCCGGTTTCAAGCAGGTGCTGCCGAACGCCACCTACGTCAAATTGCCGATGGCCGATGGCGGTGAAGGTACGGTGCAATCGCTGGTCGATGCCACCGGTGGCCGGATCCTGCCGGTCGAAGTGACCGCGCCCCTTGGCAACAAGGTGCAGGGCTTCGTCGGCCTGCTGGGTGATGGCGAGCGCGCCGTCATCGAGATGGCTGCCGCCTCCGGTATCCATCTGGTGGCGCCCGAGCAGCGCAATCCGCTGCTCACCTCCAGCTTCGGCACCGGCGAGCTGATCCTGGCCGCGCTGGAGATGGGGGTGAAGCACCTTATCCTCGGTATCGGCGGCAGCGCCACCAATGACGGCGGAGCCGGTATGATCCAGGCGCTCGGCGGCAAGCTGCTCAAAGCCGATGGCTCAGCCATCGAGCTGGGTGGCGCGGGTCTCAGTGAGCTCGTGACCATCGATCTGAGTAGTCTGGATCCGCGCTTGAGCGACCTGGTTATCGAGGTGGCGTGTGATGTGAACAACCCGCTGTGCGGCCCGAAAGGCGCCTCTGCGGTGTTTGGCCCGCAAAAGGGGGCGACCTCGGAGATGGTGGCACAGCTCGATGCCAACCTCTCCCGTTATGCCGACTGCATTGAGCAGGCCCTTGGCAAGCAGGTGAAGGATATTCCGGGGGCGGGTGCCGCCGGTGGCATGGGTGCCGCGCTGGTCGGTCTGCTCGGTGCCGAGCTCAAGCCCGGCATCCAGATCGTCATCGAAGCGCTGAAACTGGCCGAGGAAGTGGCCGATGCGGATCTGGTCATCACCGGCGAAGGGCGCATCGACAGCCAGACCATTCACGGCAAGACGCCAATCGGTGTCGCACGCTGCGCCAAGCAGTTTGGCAAGCCAGTGATCGGTATCTCCGGTTGCCTGACCGACGATTGTGGTGTGGTACATGATCACGGGCTGGACGCGGTATTCGCCGTGGTCAACCGCGCCATGTCTCTGCCGGAGGCGCTGGAAAGCGCCAGCACCAACATTCAGCTCACTGCGCGCAACGTAGCGGCGCTCTATCAGCTCAAGGGCTGATCCGGTTCGGCCGATGGGCGCCATCGGCCACTCAATATCCCCGTTTGGGGCATCTCCTATCCCGCGAGATGTCTGACTGCCCTGGCACTTATTTGCCGATCCATCGTGATCGGCTCTTTTCTTTCCGTTCCTTTGTCTTGCCACACTTTTGACTCCATGGGTCAGCGCGGTTTTGATAGGCGCAAATCTCCCTTTACGGCATAGTGGTCGTACCAAGTACAAGGAGAGACTCATGTTCCTGCTGACCCTGGGGGTTGCGCTGTTTACCCTGATCCATCTCTACCCCTGTTTTGCGGTGGCCCATCGGGCGCGACTGAGAGAACGGCTGGGTGAGAATCGCTACAAGGGGCTCTTCTCCCTGCTGGTGTTTGTCGCCATTGCCTGCATCATCGCCGGTTGGCGCTCGGCCAGCTCGCTGCCGCTCTACTTCCTGCCGGATTGGGGGCCGATGACCATGACGGTGATGATGCCCTTTGCGCTGATCCTTTTCTTCTCCGGCCAGGGGCCCAACCATCTGCGCCGTTGGCTGGTGCATCCCCAACTGCTCGGTACCCTGCTCTGGGCGGTGGCTCATCTGCTGGTTAACAGCGAGGCGCGATCTCTGGTGTTGTTTGGCGGCATCGGGCTGTGGGCGCTGGTGAGCATGGTCTGGATTTCGGTGCGGGACTGGCAGCGATATCCCCGTCCTGCGGCCAACTGGACGGGCACCGGCATCAGCGTCGGGGCGGGCCTGGCTGCCACCGCGCTGCTGGTGTTCTGGGGCCACGGCTGGCTGACCGGCATTCCATTGCATTGAGAGTGAACTGCGGCTCTGGTAACCGCGTATGATGGACAAAACAAAAGGAGTCTTGGCGATGAAATGGTTCACTCTGTTGCTGTTATTGGGGGCTGGCGCGGCCTCTGCGGCGTGCCCCGATTATTTCAATGTGGAGATGCGGGAGCTAAACAACTCTCAGCGCCACAACCTCTGTCAGCTGACCGAGGGCAAGGTGGTGCTGGTGGTCAATACCGCCTCCTACTGCGGCTACAGCGGCCAGTTCCGCGATCTGGAGAAGCTCTACCAGAGCTACAAGGATAAAGGGCTGATTATTCTGGGTTTCCCCTCCAACGATTTCTGGCAGGAGGCGGGCAACGAGACCAAGACCGCGGAGGTATGCCGCCGCGACTATGGCGTCACCTTCCCGATGTTCAATCGGGTAGCGGTGCGGGGCTCCGATGCAGTGCCACTGTTCAAGGGGCTGGCGGCGGCCGCTGACGGGGATGAGCCGAATTGGAACTTCCACAAGTATCTGGTGGGGCGCGATGGTAAGCTGATCGCCAGCTACGGCGCCAACCAGAATCCGGCTGACGACCCCCTCAAACTGCAGATCACCCGGGCGCTGGGGCTCTGACCCTACCCCTTGGCGGGCGGCTCTGGAATAATGGGCTCCCGCCACTCAATCCGGTTATCTTGTGCTACAACGTCTTCCTCAAATGGTGATCTTCGATGCGCTGGTGCGCGAGCAGGGGATCTCTGCCGCCGCCCGTCGTCTCGGGGTCTCCAAATCCCATATCAGCAAGCAGCTGGCGCTGCTGGAGACCACCCTTGGCGCCCAGCTGGTTCAGCGCACCACCCGCCGCTTTGTCCTGACCGAGCTGGGTCAGGAGTATGCCCGTCATTGTCATGCGCTGGTGGCGGTGGCGCAGGAGGCGGACTCCATGATCGCCGAGCGGCGTGGCAAGGTGAGCGGCGTGCTCCATCTCGGGGTGGGCCAATCTTTCGGCCGGCTGCACGTCATTCCCCATCTCAAGGCGTTTCAGGATCGCTATCCCGAGCTGGAGCTGGAAGTCTCGCTGTTCGACCACAGAACTAATCTGGTGGATGAGGGGCTGGATCTCTGGCTCACCACCTATGAGGACAAGCCGGAAGGGCTGGTGGGACAGCGGCTGGCCGACATTGGCTTCGTGGTGGCGGCTTCGCCGGATTACCTGCTGAGCCACGGTACGCCGCTTCATCCCAAGGATCTGGCCCAGCACAACTGCATCACTTACCAGAGTCGGGAGCGGCGCTATCACCAGTGGTCGTTTCGCCAGGGCAAGGAGCGCCAGACGGTGCAGGTGGCGGGCAACTATCGGGTGGATATGGCGGAGGCGGTGCGGGATGCGGCACTGGCCGGGCTCGGCATCGCCTATATCGCCAACTACTTGCTGGACAAGGAGTTGCAGAGCGGCAAGCTGATCCCGGTGTTGCCAGGGTGGCGACCGAACCAGCAGATGGCGGTACACGCCGTTTATGCCCGGCGCGAACATCTGGATCCCAAAATCCGTCTCTTCATCGATTTCCTCAAGGCCCGCTTTGGCCCCGAACCCTATTGGGAGCAGCGACTGGTCCCCTGGCTCGGGGGTAAATTGTCCGGCAGTGAGGAATGATTGTTTCCATATAAAAACTCTCGATTTCTCCTGATACTAAAATCGAACCAAATCAGCCAGTTGGCGCAATCGATATCGTGCAAACGTTTTTTCTAACAGGGTTGTAACCAAGCTGACTTGCAGTGACGGGGTGAGAGGCGCAGAATCCGCGCCCATCTTTTGCCCTACCTGATGGAGTCCCTATGATTGCCCTGCTCGGCATCCTGAGTATCCTGGCGCTTGCCGTCATCTGCTCTGATAATCGTCGTCGTATCCCGTTGCGAACAGTTGGCCTTGCCCTCTGCCTGCAAATCATGTTTGCCGGTCTGGTGCTCTGGCTGCCTGCCGGTCAGCACGTGCTGAACGGGGTCAGCGAGAGCGTAAGCAGCGTGATTGGTTATGGTCAGGAGGGGATCGCCTTCCTGTTCGGTGATCTGGCCAAGTTCAAGCTGGGCTTCATCTTTGCCTTCAACGTGTTGCCGGTCATCATCTTCTTCTCCGCGGTGATCGCCATCCTCTACCATATCGGCATCATGCCGCGGGTGATCGCCCTGCTGGGTGGTGGCTTGCAGAAATTGCTGGGCACCGGCCGCGCCGAGAGCCTCTCCGCGACCGCCAACATCTTCGTCGGCATGGTGGAAGCGCCGCTGGTGGTCAAACCCTACCTCTCCAAGATGTCCGACTCCCAGTTCTTCGCTGTGATGAGCTGTGGTCTCGCCTCCGTCGCCGGTGGCACCCTGGTGGGCTATGCCAGCCTCGGGGTTGAGTTGAAATACCTGATCGCTGCCGCCTTCATGTCGGCCCCTGCCGGTCTGGCGATGGCCAAAATCCTGGTGCCGCCGGGAGCTGAAGAGGTCGATCACCATCAGGATGTCGAGATCCCCCGCGCCACCAACGTGATTGAAGCGGCGGCCGATGGCGCCATGTCCGGCCTCAATATCGCGGTGGCGGTCGGTGCCACCCTGCTGGCCTTCGTTGGCGTGATCGCCATGCTCAATGGTCTGCTCGGCTGGGCTGGTGGTCTGGTGGGGCTGGATCTGAGCTTCCAGATCATTCTGGGCTGGCTGTTTGCCCCCGTCTCCTGGCTGATCGGTGTGCCTTGGGATCAGGCGCAAGCCGCTGGCGCCCTGATCGGTACCAAGATCGTGGTCAACGAGTTCGTCGCCTTCATCGGTCTGGTGCAGGATCAGACCCTGAGCGAGTCGAGCAAGGCCATCGTGACCTTCGCCCTGTGTGGCTTTGCCAACATCTCCTCCATGGCGATCCTGATCGGCGGTCTGGGCTCCATGGTGCCGGAGCGCAAATCCTTCATCGCCCGTTACGGCATGCGCGCCATTCTCTCCGGCGTGCTGGCGAACCTGATGAGCGCCTGTCTGGCCGGTCTGTTCCTCGCCCTGTAACCGCAGCGGTACGGAATAGATGTAACAAGGGCGCCCTGATGGCGCCCTTGTCATATGGATAAAATGAAGCCCCGACCTTGTTCGGGGCTTCTTGTTGCTGCTCAGTCGACGTAGAAGGTCTGCTGGAAGCTGAGGTTCTGTTGCTGCCCACCGCCCATGATCTTCAGGGTGAACTGATAAGTATCTTCGTTGCGGTAGGGGAGGGTCGCCAGATAGTAGATGGCATCGCCCTCTTTTACCTCCTGAAAGTTCAGGGTGCGGATGGTACCGGTCAGGTTCTTGGCCTCACCGGTGATCCCCACGGCTTGCGCCACTTTCTGCTTGTCCTGTACCGCGATATTGATGATGGCGTTGTAGCGGCTGCGCTCCAGTCCATACGCCTTGGCGACCTCTGGTGTAAGGAAGCTGGAGTTGAAGGCGTTGTAGTGCACCAACCAGGGCCCCAGCTCCTTCATCTGTTCTGCCTTGAGCGGCAGGGTCATCAGCAGTGCCAGCAGGCCACTCATCCAGGCTGTTTTCATCTGTCATCCCTCTCATATCTACGGTTGGCGCAGGCCGATTCATTCAGCCTTGCGTGTCATTCAGCAGTGCACTCACTTCTTGCGGCAACTGTTTGGGGCTATCGATGGCGACGGTTTTGTGTCGCCCCAGCTCGCCCCGCACTATGGTGATTTGTCCCTTGGCCACCTTGAACTGCTTGGCCAGAAACTTGATCAGATGGCTGTTGGCCTGGCCATCGACGGGCGGCGCCGTGATGGCCACTTTCAGCTCTTCACCATGCAATCCGATGATCTGATCCCGACTCGCCTTGGGCTGGATCACCAGATGCAGTACCAGTTCATCCCCTTGTTGCAGGACGGCTGGCATCAAATCATCCACCACAGCTGGCCGAACAGGTCACCCAGCAGGTAGTTGATGGCTTGCAGGCCGATAAAGGCGACCAGCACCGAGAGATCAAGTCCGCCCAGTGCCGGCAGTACGCGGCGGATAGGGGCGAGGAAGGGCTCGGTCAGCTGATGCATCACGTATTCGATGGGGTTGCGGCCCTGGCTGACCCAGCTCAGGATGGCGCGGATCAGCAGTACCCAGAAGATCATCGAGCCCGCTTTCTTCAGCACGGTCAGCGCGGCAAACAGGCTGATGCTGAGCCAGTCCGCCAGCAGTACGTTCATGCTCTTGAGCAGGGCCAGCTTGAGGAAGGCGACAGCCAGCGCCAGCACCACGGAGGCGAGATCGATGCCGCCAAAGCCCGGGATGACACGGCGCAGCGGGATCACCAGCGGATTGGTCAGCTTGACCACCATCTGGCTCATCGGGTTGTAGAAGTCGGCGCGAGCCCACTGCAGCCAGACGCGCAGCAGGATCACCATCAGGTAGAGATCGAAAACGGTGTTAATCAGAAAGTAAGCAGTGTTCATCTGGGCTCCTGTTAGAAGAGGGTTTCCATTTCGGTGGCACGAGCGACGGCCGCCTGCATGGCTTGCGCAGTCAGCGGCATCAGCCCCTGCTGCTGGAATGTCTTGATGGCTTCGGCTGTGGTTCCACCCTTGCTGGTCACCTGCTCACGCAGGGTCTGCAGCGACAGCTCGGGATTTTGCTCCACCATGGCGGCTGCGCCCTGCGCGGTCTGCTGCACCAGCAGGCGTGCCTGTTCGGGCGAGAAGCCCAGTGCCTCCGCCTCTTCGGCGATGGCCTGCATAAAGAGGAAGAAGTAGGCCGGGGCACTGCCCGCTGCGGCGATGATGCCGTTGATGCCGGACTCCTGCTCCACCCAGAGGGTCTTGCCGACCGCCTGCATCATCTGCTCGGCAAACTCGCGATCCGCGGCGGCAATATGCTCGGGCGCATAGAGGCCGGTCATGCCCAGACCCAGCAGGGCAGGGGTATTGGGCATGGTGCGGATGATGCGGTCGTGGCCACCGGCCATCTCGCCAAGGCGCGCCACCTTGATACCGGCCGCGATGGAGATGAGCAGCTTGCCCTCAAGGGATCCCAGCTCTTCAACCAGTGCTGCCAGCATGCCGGCCATCAGCTGTGGCTTGACTGCCAGCACGATCACTTCGGCGTCTCGGGCCGCCTCAGCATTACTCTGGGTGATGCGAATGCCATGTTCGCTCGCCAGCGCTTCCAGCTTGGGCAGACTGGGGTTGGCAGCAGTGATCTGCCCGGCGGGATAACCCGACTTGACCAGTCCGGCGATGATGCTGCGGCTCATGTTGCCCGCGCCGATAAAGGCCAGCGTTCTATGCTGCATCAGATGCTCCTGTAGCATATGGGGTCGCGGCGGGGTTGGCGCTGCCTGCACCACCTGACGCCAGAATTCGGTGTTCCATCAAACGCTCCTGTTGATGAAGTCGCGGCAAGAGGCGGACTTATGGGTTATCCGCTGGCCTTGCCTATGAGTAGTCACGGGCGCCGAAGATGGCGGTGCCGACCCGCACCATGGTGCTGCCGTGGGCTATCGCCAGTTCAAGATCCTCGGTCATGCCCATCGAGAGGGTATCCACCGTGGGGTATTGTCGCGCAAGCTCGGTGAACAGAGTCTGCATGCGGGTCATTTGGGCGGCCAGTACGCTCTCGTCACTGGTGTGCTCGGGAATGGCCATCAGTCCCCGCAGCACCAGTCGCTCACTTTGAGAGACCTGCTCGGCAAGGCGGAAAATCTCTTGTTCCGACGTTCCGGATTTACTGCTCTCTCCGCTAATATTGATTTGCAGACAAACATTTAGCGGTGCCATTGTAGTTGGGCGCTGGTTGTTGAGGCGGTCGATCAGCTTGTCCCGATCCACGCTCTGCACCCAGTCAAACCGTTCGGCGACCAGTTTGGATTTGTTCGATTGCAAAGGGCCGATAAAGTGCCACTCTATGTCGCTATATTCCGGCTGCTGGCGCAAGGTATCGATCTTGGCCGCTGCTTCCTGAGCGTAGGATTCGCCAAAGCAGCGCTGACCTGCGGCATGGGCGGCCATGATGGCCTCGACAGGCTTGGTCTTGCTCACGGCCAGCAGGCGGATCTGCTGTAGGTTGCGGCTCGCCCGTTCGACGGCCTGGGCAATACGTTCCTTTACCTGAAACAGGTGCTGGGCAATCTGGTTCATATTTCGTTAGTGATCTTGTGATGGGAGAATGACAAGTCTATGGATATCACAGAGTTATTGGCTTTCAGTGTAAAGCATAAAGCCTCGGATCTACACCTCTCGGCCGGGGTTCCCCCGATGATCAGGGTTGATGGTGAGGTTCGCAAGATCAATTTGCCCGCCCTGGAACACCGGGAAGTGCATGCCCTCATTTACGACATCATGAACGACCATCAGCGCAAGGAGCTGGAGGAGAACTTCGAGGTCGATTTCTCGTTCGAGGTGCCCAATCTGGCCCGTTTCCGGGTCAACGCCTTCCAGCAGGCGCGCGGTTCGGGCGCGGTATTTCGTACCATCCCCAGCACTGTGCTGAGCCTCGAAGATCTCGATGCGCCGGAGATCTTCCGCAAGATTGCCGAGTTCCCGCGGGGTCTGGTGTTGGTGACCGGCCCGACCGGTTCCGGTAAGTCGACCACCCTGGCGGCCATGGTCAACTACATCAACGAGAACTTCCATCACCACATCCTCACCATCGAGGACCCCATCGAATTCGTCCACGAGAACAAGCGCTGCCTGGTGAACCAGCGGGAAGTACACCGTGATACCAAGAGCTTCAGCAACGCCCTGCGCTCGGCCCTGCGGGAAGACCCGGACATCATTCTGGTGGGCGAGATGCGCGACCTTGAGACCATTCGTCTGGCCATGACTGCCGCCGAAACCGGCCACCTGGTGTTTGGCACTCTGCACACCTCGTCGGCGGCCAAGACCATCGACCGTATCATCGACGTCTTCCCTGGTGCGGAGAAGGACATGGTACGCTCCATGCTCTCCGAATCCCTGCGGGCGGTCATCTCCCAGACCCTGCTCAAGCGCATTGGTGGCGGTCGGGTGGCAGCGCACGAGATCATGATGGGCATTCCGGCGGTGCGTAACCTCATTCGGGAGGACAAGATTGCCCAGCTTTACTCGGTGATCCAGACCGGGATGACCCACGGCATGCAGACCATGGATCAGAGCCTCAAGCAGCTGGTGAGTCGTGGCGTGGTGGCATCCCTCGATGCCAAGGCCAAGGCTGTTGATCCCAACAGCATTTAAGAGACTCGCACCCAGGGAGGGATAGATGATGAATCTGGATGATCTGCTGAGCGAGCTGGTCGAGCGAAAGGGATCGGATCTGTTTGTGACGGTGGGCTCGCCGCCCACCCTCAAGGTCAATGGCCATCTGGTGTCACTGGGGGGCGAAGCGCTCGACAAGAAGGGTGCGCTGACGCTGGTCAGGGATACCCTCAGCAGCGATCACTTCGAGCGTTATATCCGCACCAAGGAGGCCAACTACGCAATTTATCGTGAGGCGCTTGGCCGTTTTCGGGTCAGCGCCTTCTGGCAGCAGGAGCTGCCCGGCATGGTGGTGCGGCGTATTGAGACCCGCATTCCCACCTTTGAAGATCTGCAGCTCCCCAGGATCCTGCAGGAGGTGGCGATGGCCAAGCGCGGGCTGGTGCTGTTTGTCGGTGCCACCGGGGCGGGTAAATCGACCACTCAGGCGGCGATGATCGGCTATCGCAACCAGCATGCCGATGGTCATATCCTGACGGTGGAAGACCCGGTGGAGTTCGTCCATCAGCATGGCCGTAGCCTGGTGACCCAGCGGGAGGTGGGGATCGACACCGAGTCGTTCGATGTGGCGCTGAAAAGTTCGTTGCGTCAGGCGCCGGATGTGATCCTGATCGGCGAGATCCGAAGTCAGGAGACCATGGAATTTGCCCTGCAGTTCGCCGAGACGGGACACCTTTGTCTCGCCACTTTGCATGCCAACAATGCCAACCAGGCGCTGGATCGCATCCTCCATCTGGTGCCGCAGGAGAAACATCGCCAGTTTCTGTTCGATCTCTCCTTCAACCTCAGAGCTATTGTCGCCCAGCAACTGGTGCCGAGTGTCGATGGTTTGCGGCGCAGTGCGGCATTCGAGATCCTGCTCAATACCCCGCTCATCACCGACATAATCCGCAAGGGAGAGATGCACCGTCTCAAGGAGGTGATGACCAAATCTGCCGAACTGGGCATGCAGACCTTCGATCAGGCGCTTTTCAGCCTGTTCTGCGCCGGCCAGATTGGCTACAGTGAGGCCCTCGCCCATGCCGACTCGGCCAACGACCTGCGGCTGCTGATCAAGCTCTCCGGTCGCGAGCAGCTGGGGTCCGGCACACTGGAAAATGTGACGCTGGATGAATGAAACATGGGGCCGATCCGCTGTTCGGCCCCTAGCCAGAAAGGAACGTTATGCTGATTGTGGTTTCCCCGGCCAAGACGCTGGATTACGAGTCACCGCTGGTGACACCCCGTTTCACCCAACCCGAGCTGCTGGATCACTCCGCCGAACTGATTAGCCGGGCCCGCCAACTGAGCCCTGACCAGATCGCCACTCTGATGAAGATCAGCGACAAGCTGGCCGGTCTCAATGCCGCCCGTTTTGCCGAGTGGCAGCCAGATTTCACCCCCGCCAACGCCCGTCAGGCGCTGCTGGCCTTCAAGGGGGATGTCTACACCGGTTTGGCGGTGGAGGATTTCAGCGAGGCCGATTTTGACTTCGCTCAGGCACACCTGCGGATGCTCTCAGGCCTCTACGGCGTGTTGCGTCCCCTCGACCTGATGATGCCCTACCGGCTGGAGATGGGGACCAAGCTCGACAATGATCGCGGCAAGGATCTCTACCAGTTCTGGGGCGAGGTGATCACTCACCATCTCAACGACGCGCTGGCAGCCCAGGGGGATGAGGTGCTGATCAATCTGGCCTCCGACGAGTATTTCAAGTCGGTACGGCCCAAGAGCCTGAAAGGGCGGATTGTCACACCGGTGTTCAAGGATGAGAAGAACGGCCAGTTCAAGATCATCAGCTTCTACGCCAAGAAGGCGCGCGGCATGATGGCTCGCCACATCATCAAGCACCGTCTGACCGAGGTGGAGCAGCTGACCGGTTTCAACGCCGAGGGCTACTACTTCGTACCGGAAGAGTCGGACGCCAATACCCTGATGTTTAAACGCGCCGAAAATTAATTACAAAAAGAGGGAACCAATCTTTCGACCCGCGGGTCTGAATATGTGAATCCTCTGTTGTAAGCACTTTTTATTCGCCGACGTTTGATACGTCGGCTTTTTTATTGCCGTTTTTAGTGTCCATCGATTGCCTTCGCCGGGACTATGTGGTTCAGATAGACTCAAGACAGGGAGCGAGTCGTCGTGAGGTGAATATGGAACAGAAAAATGCCATTCGGCAGGTTGCCGTCCCTTGGGCTCCGTCCCGCCAGCTACCGCCCGGTCTGGTTGTGGCCGAGCTGCATCAGGATCTCTGGAGCGACTCCCTGACCATCATGCTGGGTCGGGCGCGCAGCATCGATCTGCCTCCGCAAATCCTCTGCCGGGTCTATTTTCGCCATATCTACGCCCTGCGGGTCATCGAAGATTGCGATCTGGCCGAGGGGAAGGATAGTCACGCTATCGAAGAGCAGATCCAGCTCATCACCCCATCCCGTTTTGCCAGCTGGTTCCATCAGGAGTCAGACGGCCTGCATCTGGATGAAGATCTGCAGCACTATCGCATCTCGACCTGGGATTATTGCGCTGATGTGCTGACCTCTTCGGCGCCGGAGCTGCAGTTCCTGCCCCAGAGCGAGTAGCCAGCTGTTACGTCAGAGGCGAAGGATGATCCTTCGCCTCTTGGTTTTTGGGCTGGTGCAGATTTTGTGGCGCTCAGCCCACTCAACCCGGGTGGTGCCCTGCTGTGTTGGCACAAAAAAAGCGCCTCAGAGGAGGCGCGGGGAAAAAGACAGATTGGAAGCGTCACATGGGTGCTACTTGAATCAGCGAATGAGCCGTGCCATTCAAGTATGGAGCCATCATGCCAAGCTCAATCTGAAGTAGTTCTGAGGCGATTCTTCATTTTCTGTTCATCTTGTCAGCAAAGCGTGGCCACTGGCTGAAAGCCTTTTCATTCTGGTCACGATATTGTCCCGTCCCTCTCCGGGGTGGTCATCGTGTCATGGGGCCAGCTCGAATGTTGTGCCTGTCTGTTCCAGTGCCAGCAACCAGCGCTTGATGGGAATGCCGCCTGCGTAGCCGGTCAGCTCGCCGCTGCGTCCGATCACCCGATGGCAGGGCACTATGATGCTGAGCGGATTGCGCCCATTGGCAGCGCCCACCGCCCGCACTGCCTTGGGATTGCCTATCGCCTGGGCAATCTCGAGATAGCTCACGGTCTCGCCATAGGGGATATCGCACAAAGCATTCCACACCGTTTGCTGGAACGGGGTGCCCATCGCTGCCATGGGCAGATCGAACTGCTGCAATTTTCCGGCGAAATAGGCGTTGAACTGGGCAAGATAGGGGGCCAGTGCCTTGTCATCCCGTTGCCAGTCAGCCTGCGGCATGACGGGACGCTCCCCGTGCATAAACTCGACGTGGCGCAGTCCATCCTGATCGATGGCGACCAGCAGGGGGCCGCGGGCGCTGTCGCAAAAACTGTATCTCATCGGCTGACATCCTTTGGAGGCTGGGGGGGGCTCAGTCCAGCACCGGCTTGCCGCGGGTGGACTTGATATCACCCTTGCGCTTTTTGGCATCGACCCGTTTGCGCTGGGAGCTGCGGGTCGGCTTGGTGGCATGACGAGCCTTGGGGCGCCAGGCTGCTTTCTTCAGCAACTCCACCAGACGGCTCATCGCCTCCTTGCGGTTCATGTCCTGGCTGCGATGGCTCTCGACCCGGATCAGGATAAAGCCGTCGTGTACCCGGCTGTCGCTCAGCTTGTCGAGACCCTCCTTGTAGAGGGGCGTCAGGCTGGGAGAGTTGCGGTAATCGAAGCGCAGCCAGACGGCGGAGTCGGTCTTGTTGACGTGCTGTCCACCGTTGCCCTGTGCCCGCATGGTCTGAAATTGCAGCTCATGCCAGGGAATAGTGACGCTGTTGGAGATAACTAACATGCTGTGTTGCTCTTGTTTGGTGCATACCCGCTGACCGCTGCAGCATGGTGCCTCATTATGGGGCGTGCTGGCCAGTTATGGGGATGTGCCTGGCGAATGGCGCCGACATTAAACTCTATCTATATGAAATAAAACAATAAAAATACTTGGCATAAGAATTGAAACCCGATTCATGACACACCATGGATTGGGAGCAACCAGATGAAGCTGATTAGTGCGATTATCAAACCGTTCAAGTTGGACGATGTCCGCGAGGCTATTGCCAACCTGGGGGTGGAAGGGCTGACCGTGTCCGAGGTCAAGGGATTTGGCCGCCAGAAGGGACACACCGAATTATACCGGGGAGCCGAGTATCAGGTCGACTTCCTGCCCAAGGTGAAGCTGGAGATTGCTACCGCCGATGATAACGTGGAAGGGGTGATCGAGGCGATCTGCAAGGCGGCCTATACCGGCAAGATCGGCGACGGCAAGATTTTTGTCTACGACTTGCTGCAAGCGGTGCGCATCCGCACCGGCGAGAGTGACGACGAGGCGCTGTGATGAACCGCATCAGTGACGTACAGATCTGTTGACCTCCCGATCTCGGGGAATCCCGATGGAGTGAGCGCTTATTGAAGCCTGATCAACATAACGTTTTGCTCAGAAGAGGCCGAATGGGATTCCATCCGGCCCTTTTCATTTATGGGCGATTAAATATGTGATGTGGCGACGGCGAGCTTTCTTGATCCGCTTATAAGATGTATGCAGAATGCAAACGGAAATCGTTATCACTCTGTATAGCTAATCAAGGAATGGATGATGAAAATGAAGATGTTGGCACTGGCTTTCTCTGCGTTGGCAGCTCAGTCGGCATTGGCGGCCGGGGAAGTGAATGTCTACTCCAACCGGCAGGATGAGCTGATCAAGCCCATCATCCAGCAGTTCGAGAAGGAATCTGGCATCAAGGTGAACGTGGTGTTCGCCAAAGAGGGGTTGAACGAGCGTCTGGAGCGGGAAGGCAAGCTCTCTCCGGCCGACCTGATGCTGACCGTCGATATCAGCCGTCTGACCGATCTGGTGGACAAGGGGCTGGTACAGCCGGTGGATAGCAAGATCCTGCAGGAGAACATCCCCGCCATCTATCGTGATCCGGAGAATCGCTGGTTCGCCCTGACCACCCGGGTTCGCGCCATCTACTCCAGCAAGGATCGCCTAGGCAAGCTCGAGACCATCAGCTACGAAGACTTGGCCAAACCGGAATTCAAAGGGAAAATCTGCACCCGCAGCGGCAAGCATGAGTACAATGTGGCGCTGGTCTCCTCCATGATTGCCCATCACGGCATGGCTGAGACCAAAACCTGGCTGGAAGGGGTCAAGGCCAACCTGGCGCGCAAGCCGCAGGGCAACGACCGGGATCAGGTCAAGGCGATCAAGGATGGTATCTGTGACGTGTCACTCGGCAACAGCTATTATCTGGGCGCCATGTTGAAAGATCCTGCGCAGAAGTCTTGGGCGGATGCGGTCTATATCAACTTCCCGAACCAGGCTGACCGCGGTGCCCACGTCAACGTGAGCGGCGTGGCCATGACCAAGTATGCCAAGAACAAGGCAGAGGCCCAGAAGCTGATGGAGTTTCTGGCTGGTGACACCGCCCAGCACATGTATGCGGACGTGAACGCCGAATATCCGGTCAAGGCCGGGGTCGAGCCTTCTGCCATGGTCAAGTCCTGGGGTAGTTTCAAGTCTGACGCACTACCGGTCAGCGATTACGCCAAGCACCGCAAGGACGCCTTGCAGTTGCTGGATGAAGTGAAGTTCGACTTGTAATCAGATGGGGCCAACGGCCCCATCAACATCTGTGGTCTCATGAAAAATTTTGGATGGATGACCGGCAGCTGGGCCATCGCCCTGCTGCTGGGTTTACCGGTTATAGCCCTGCTTTTCTCTGCCTTCTCGGCTGAGGGGGAGCTGTTTCGTCACCTCGCCGATACCGTGCTGCTCGATTATCTGGGCAATACCCTAGGGCTGGTGGTCGGCGTGGTGCTGCTAAGCCTGCTGTTTGGCGTACCCGCCGCCTGGCTGGTGGCCATGTGTCAGGTGCCGGGGCGGCGCGCTCTGCAATGGGCGCTGATGCTGCCGATGGCCATGCCCTCCTATATCGTCGCCTACGTCTATACCGACCTGCTCGACTACTCGGGTCCGCTACAGGCCGGGTTGCGAGCACTCTTTGGCTGGAACAGCCCTGCCGATTACTGGTTTCCTGCCATTCGCTCCCTTGGCGGCGCCGCTTGGGTGCTGGCGCTGGTGCTGTTCCCCTATGTCTATCTGCTGACCCGCGCCTCCTTTCTGGAGCAGTCAGTCAGCCTCATTCATTCCAGCCGCCTGCTTGGTTGTACCCCGTGGCAGAGCTTTCGTCGTCTCAGTCTGCCGCTGGCGCGCCCCGCCATCATGGTGGCGGTATCGCTGGTGGCCATGGAGACGCTGGCCGATTTCGCCACCGTCCACTTCTTTGCCATCAACACCCTGACCACGGCGGTCTACGACACCTGGCTCGGTTACGGCAGTCTGGCCACTGCGGCCAAACTCTCCTGCTTGATGCTGCTGGCGGTGGTGCTGTTGATCGCGCTGGAGCGCCGCTCGCGCAGTCGGCAGCAGGTGTTCCAGAAGTCCATGGGCCATGAGCAGCCGCTGCGCTATCCGCTTAAGGGGATGAGTCGCTGGCTGGCCGCTTTTTGGTGCTGGGGGCTGGTGCTGGCCGGTTTTGGCCTGCCGTTCGTCATCCTGCTCGACTACGGGGTGCGCTACTTCGAGTTGTCGTGGACGCCGGAGTTTGTCCGCTTCGCCGGCAACAGCTTGGCTATCTCGGCGCTGACAGCTCTGCTGGCGATGGGTATCGCCCTGCTGCTCGGCTTCTTCCGCCGCCTCGATGGCGGGATAAAGAGTCTGTTGCCCCTGCGCATCGCCGCCATGGGTTACACCATGCCGGGGACCGTGCTCGCCATCGGGGTGCTGGTGCCGCTCACCGCCCTCGACTTTGCCATCAACGATCTGGCCGAGTGGCTGGGGCGTCAGGGGCCGGGCTTGCTGCTGACCGGTACCATCACCGCCATCGTGTTCGGCTATTTGGTGCGCTTCGTGGCCATCGCCATCGGCTCGGTGGAGAGCAGCATGGGCAAGATCTCCCCCAGTCTCGACATGGCTGCCCGCTCTCTGGGGCAAGGGGATGGCGCTATGCTGCGCCGGGTCCATCTGCCGCTGGTGCGCCGCGGTCTTTTTGCCGGTGCCATGCTGGTGTTTATCGAATCCATGAAGGAGCTGCCCGCCGCCCTGCTGCTGCGGCCGTTCAACTTCGATACTCTGGCGACCCACGTCTACCAGTTCGTCTCGGACGAGATGCTGGAGCGCGGCGCGCTGGGGGCTATCGTCATTGTGCTGGTGGGGCTGTTGCCGCTGATCTGGGTCAACCGCAGTCTGGACAGTCCGGGCCACTGAGTCGCCATGTCGGTCAATGAAATTGCATGCGGTGTGCTGAACCGAAGGCAGCGCGCCGCCAGAAACGAGAGGAAGTCAGCCTTGTCCTGTTTGCAGGTTGAAAATGTCAGCTGCCGTTACAACGGCCGCAATGTGCTGGAGCAGCTCTCCCTGACGGTGGCAGACAACGAGATCGTCTGCCTGCTGGGGGCCAGTGGCTGCGGCAAAACCACGCTGCTCAAGGCTATCGCCGGGCTGCTGCCGCTGGCAGAGGGCTCGATTCGCCTCGGCGATACCCTGCTCGACGGGCCGGGTGCCAGCGTGCCGCCCGAGGCGCGCAATATCGGGATGATCTTTCAGGATTACGCCCTCTTCCCCCACCTGACGGTGGCCGACAACGTCGGCTTCGGTCTGACCAAACTCGACCGCGGTGCCCGCCAGCAGCAGGTGGACGAGGCGCTGGCGCTGGTCAATCTACAGGGGTTGGGGGATCGTTATCCTCACCAGCTCTCCGGTGGCCAGCAGCAGCGAGTGGCTATCGCCCGGGCGCTGGTGTGCAAGCCGCGGCTGATGCTGCTGGATGAGCCCTTCTCCAACATCGATACCCAGGTGCGGATGAAGTTGATCCTCGAGATCCGCGCCCTGCTCAAGCAGCAGGGGATCGGCGCCATCTTCGTCAGCCACAGCAAGGAGGAGGCGTTCGCCTTCGCCGATCGGCTGGCGCTGTTTCGCGCCGGTCACATCGAGCAGGTGGGTCAGCCGGAGCAGCTCTATCGCCGTCCGCAAAACCGCTTCGTGGCGGAGTTTCTCGGCGGGGTCAACTATCTGGCTGCCGAGGTGCTCGACAGCCACTGCGTGCAGACGGCGCTCGGGGTCATTTGTGGCAGCGAGCCTCATGGCCGGGCGGTGGGCGAGCAGTTGCAGCTGATGCTCCGCCCCCAGCAACTGCTGCTGGAGAGCGCCGCAGATGGCGAGCTCAAGGTGGTGGAGCAGCAGTTCCTCGGCCACCACTGCCGGGTGCTGTTCGAGTGTGGCGATCTGCAGCTGGAGGCGAGCATTGGCGAGCCCCTTGATGGGATGCGGGCACGGATCAAGGTTGCCCCCCATGGGCTGGTGTTGTTTGACCCTTTGCCCTGAACGCGTGATATCGTCGTGAAATCAAAGAACTGGATCCACTCTGGTTTATAATCGCGCAACGCAAATAGCCCGTAACGCTAACGCCTACTCAGGGGAGAGATATATGAAAGCCCAAGCCGGGATCTGCGCAGAGCCGAATCTGCACGCCCTCTATCTGATGTTCAATCGCACCGGCGACGCCGCCGAACTGGTCGGCCGTCTGGCCAAACTGCCCGCCCTGTGGCAGGCGGTTGCTGCCGATTTCCCTGATGCCGGGTTCAGCGGTCTGGTTGCCGTTGGCGCCGATGCCTGGGATGGTCTCTACCCTGCCGCCCGTCCGCCCCAGTTCCGCAGTTTTATGGCGCACTCCGCCAACGGTCAGGAAGCCCCCAACACCCCGTTTGATCTCTTTATTCAGCTGCGCGCCGATCGGGTGGATGTGCTGCACCACGCCGGTCACCGTGTGATGGCGCTGCTGGCCGGACTGGTCGAGCTGGCCGAAGAGGTGCGCGGTTTCCGCAATCTGGATTTCCGTGACCTGACCGGTTTTGTTGACGGCACCGAGAACCCGCAGGATGAGCACCGTGCCGAAGTGGCGCTGCTGGCGGAAGGCGAGTTTGCCGGTGGCTCCTACATCCACGTCCAGCGCTGGGTCCACGCCATGAGCGACTGGGAGAAGCTGGCGCAGAAAGAGCAGGAAGACATTATCGGTCGTACCAAGCCCGACAATATCGAGTATGAATCTGCCGCCAAGCCGCTGACCGCCCACATCAAGCGGGTCAACCTCAAGACGCCGAAAGGGGAGTCCATGGAGATCCTGCGCCAGAGCATGCCCTGGGGCACCATGACCGAGCAGGGGCTCTACTTCATCTCCTGCTGCCGCACACCGCAGCACTTCAACGCCATGCTGGCCAGCATGTACAAGGGGGAGGGTAGCCACTTCGACCACCTGCTGCGCTTCACCAGGGCAGTGACCGGCGCGGCCTTCTTCGCTCCATCGGAAGGTTTTTTGATGGCGCAGGGCAAATAAGCCCGCCTGACGAAGACTCAGAAAACAAAAATCCCGGCCTTGGCCGGGATTTTTCGTTCTGGCGTGACCGCGATGCCGCGGTAGCGGCCATTACGGCGTCTGTTCGAACAGCTCGAGGGCGGAGAGGTAGAGCTCTTCGATATCGGTATCGCTGGTCGGGGTGATGAAGATGGTGTCATCACCGGCGATGGTACCGAGGATCCCCTCTGCCTTGCCAAGGGAGTCGAGCAGGCGGGCGATCAGCTGGGCTGCGCCCGGGCTGGTGTGGATCACCACCAGTGCGCCGTTGTGATCGACGTCCAGTACCAGATTCTTGAGCGGGCTGGAGGTGGTGGGCACGCCCAGTTCTACCGGCAGGCAGTAGACCATCTCCATCTTGGCGTTGCGAGTGCGAACGGCGCCGAAGCGGCTCAGCATGCGCGATACCTTGGACTGGTTGATGTTCTCGAAGCCCAGCTCTTGCAGGGCGGTGACGATTTCTGCCTGGGAGCCAAAGCGCTCTTCTTTCAGCAAGGCTTTAAAGGCCTTGGCCAGTTTTTCTTGCTTGTCGTTGTGTTTCATCTTGGTCTCACGAATGAGGAGGTGTGGCGGCCTGTGCGATACAGGCGGCAGATACGAACAGCGGGGCCATTTTGCATTCATATGCCGTTTTTTGCAAGGAAGCGGCGCTTGTTCTGCATATTGATTCAAAAATGGCTTGCATCAACCTTTATTAGGGATAGAATCGGGATGAAATTTTGAAAACTTATTCAATTGGGCTGTATGGGTATTGAATTAATAGGTATCGAGAAGTCCTGGCACAAGGTGCCGGTTCTGCAACAGGTCAGCTTTCGGACATCCCCCGGTGAAACCTTGGTGTTGCTGGGCCCGAGCGGTGCTGGCAAGAGTTCCCTGCTACGGATGATGAACCTGCTGGATACCCCGGATGCGGGTGTTCTGCGGATTGGCGAAAGTGAATTTTCTTTCCCGAACTCCCTCTCTGCTGCCGAATTCAACCGCCAGTCCCAACTGCTGCGTCGCAAGGTGGGCATGGTGTTCCAGCAGTACAATCTCTGGCCACATCTCACAGTGATGGAGAATCTGATTGAAGCGCCGGTCAAGGTGCTCGGCATGAGCAAGGAGGCCGCCATCGAGAAGGGGGCCTACCTGCTGGCCCAGCTGCAACTGGCCGACAAGCGCGATGCCTGGCCTGCCCGTCTCTCCGGCGGTCAGCAGCAGCGGGTGGCCATTGCCCGTACCCTGATGATGGATCCGGAAGTGCTGCTGTTTGACGAGCCGACTGCCGCCCTCGATCCCGAGATCACCAAGGAGGTGGCCGAGATCATCCGTAACCTGAGCCAGACCGGCATTACCCAGGTGGTGGTGACCCACGAGGTCGACTTTGCCCGCAAGGTGGCCAGTCAGGTGATTTATCTGGAGAAGGGGCGGATCATCGAATCCGGCACCGCTGCCATTTTCCAATCCCCGCAAACCAGCCGGTTTGCCGAATTCTTGATGCATTGATATTGAATCGATAAGGAAGCTGTCATGAAAAAGAGTCTGTTGTTGGTTGCTGCCATGGGCCTGTTGAGTGCCTCCGTCATGGCCAAAGAGATCAAGTTCGCCACCGAGGCCACCTACGCACCGTTCGAATACCTGGATGACAAGAACGAGTTTCAGGGTTTTGACATCGATCTGGCGCGCGCCATCTGCGAGCAGGCCAAGCTGGAGTGCAGCTTCCACAACCAGGCCTTTGACAGCCTGATCCCCAGCCTGAAATTCCGTCGCTACGATGCCGCCATCGCTGCCATGGACGTGACCCCGGAGCGCTCCGCTCAGGTCGATTTCTCCGACATCTACTACGAGAACTCGGCCGTATTCGTCGCCAAGAAAGGGGCCTTCAAGGGGCCGGAAGAGATGGTAGACAAGACAGTCGGCGTGCAGAACGGTACCTCTCACCAGTCCTATCTGGTGGATAACTGGGTGAGCAAGGGCCTGCTGACCGTGCCGTACGCCAGCTACCAGAGCGCCTTCCTCGACATGATGAATGGCCGTACCGACGGTGTGTTTGCTGATACCGCCGTTGCTGCCGATTGGCTGAAGCAGCACAAGGAGTATGCGGTGGTGGGTACGCCAGTGACCGATGCCAAGTACTTCGGTACCGGCTTTGGCATCGCGGTCGCCAAGGGCAATCAGGAGCTGCTGACCCAGCTGAACAAGGGGCTGGCCGAGATCAAGGCCAACGGCACCTATCAGAAAATCTTCGACAAATACTTCGCGCAGTAAGCCATGTTGAGCCTGTTGTTGGATGCAGCCTGGATGACCCTCGGGCTGGCCTTGGCATCACTGGTCGGGGGCATGGTATTGGCACTGGCGTTCAGTGCCGCCGAGCTCAGCAAGCAGCATGCGCTGGTGTGGCCGGTGGCCACTCTGACCACGCTGATCCGTGGCCTGCCCGAGTTGCTGGTGGTGCTGTTCATCTACTTCGGCTCGACCCAGGTGCTGTTCCTCATCACTGGCGAGTATGTGGAGTTCAGCCCGTTTGCCTGTGGCGTGCTGGCGCTCTCCCTGCTGTTCGCCAGCTATGCGACCCAGACCCTGCGGGCGGCGCTCAATGCGGTGCCTTCAGGTCAACGGCTGGCGGCTCTGGCGCTGGGTTTGAGCAAGAGCCACATCTTCTTTCGCATCGTGTTGCCGCAGGCGTGGCGTCACGCCCTGCCGGGCCTCGGCAACCAGTGGCTGGTATTGCTGAAAGATACCGCGTTGGTGTCGCTTATCGGGGTGAACGAGATGATGCGTCAGGCGCAGATGGCTTCGGCCAGTACCTATGAGCCTTTCACCTGGTATGCCGCCGCCGCCCTCATCTATCTGGCCATCAGTCTGGTGAGTGAATATGGCCTCGGGCTGGCTGCCCGCTACACCCGCCGCTACGGAGGCTAACTGATGCAAGAGTATCTCGTTACGTTACTGGGCGGTCTGGTTACCACGCTGGAGCTGACCCTGTTCAGCCTGCTGCTGGGGATTGTGCTGGCGGCCCTGATGACCTGGGTGCTGGAGCTGCGCCTGCCGGTAGCGACCCAGCTGGTGCAGCTGTGGGTGCTGCTCTTTACCGGTACGCCGCTGCTCATTCAGATCTTCCTGATTTACTACGGACCGGGCCAGTTTGAGTGGCTGAAAGCCAGTCCGCTCTGGCCGCTGCTCAAGCAGCCCTGGTTCTGCGCCGTACTGGCGCTGGGTCTCAACACCGCGGCTTACTCCACCCGGTTGTTCAAGGGGGCGCTCGATGCCATCCCGGCCGGTGAGGTGGAAGCGTGTCGTGCACTTGGTTTTAACGGTCGCCAGACCTTGTGGATGAAGGTGCGCCACGCCGCCCGTCATCTGGTGCCTGCCTACTCCAACGAGGTGATCCTGGTGCTCAAGGGGAGCTCCCTCGCCAGTACCATCACCATCATGGACATTATGGGGCTGGCGCAGGGGTTGAATGCCCAGACCTACGATACCCTGGCGGTGTTCGGGGTGGCTGGCGGGCTTTATCTGGCGATGAACGGATTGTTAACAATTGGTTTTCGCTGGTGTGAAAAACGGGCGTTGGCATTCCAATCCTGAGACCTTCAGATCTACCTCTTTATGGTAGGGAGAAGTGCAGAAAAACTGTGCTTCTCCTCCAACTTTTTGTATTTCCCTCCAATTTTTGCTCCCGCATGTTTCGTGGCTCACAGAACCCGTGACTGCAACTGTTATCAGATTGTTTTTTATGGGGGGATCCATTAAGGTTGGGCGCACAACAACAAACAACCTTAAACCTACGCTTAAACATGGAGTTGATCATGAAAGTTGCCGTTCTGGGTGCCGCTGGTGGCATCGGTCAAGCCCTCGCTCTGCTGTTGAAAAACCGTCTGCCGGCTGGCTCCGAGCTGAGCCTGTATGACATCGCCCCGGTTACTCCGGGTGTGGCCGTTGACCTCAGTCATATTCCTACCGACGTCGCCATCAAGGGCTTCTGCGGTGAAGATCCGACTCCTGCGCTGGTTGGGGCCGATGTGGTGCTGATCTCCGCCGGTGTGGCACGCAAGCCGGGGATGGATCGCTCCGACCTGTTCAATATCAACGCCGGTATCGTCAAGAATCTGGTCGAGAAGTGCGCGGCCACTTGCCCGAAAGCACTGATCGGCATCATCACCAACCCGGTCAACACCACTGTGGCTATCGCCGCCGAAGTGCTGAAGAAAGCCGGTGTCTATGACAAGCGTCGCCTGTTCGGTGTCACCACCCTGGACGTGATCCGCGCCGAGACCTTCGTGGCCGCTGCCAAAGGGGTGAACATCGACAAGGTTCGCGTCAATGTGATCGGTGGTCACAGTGGCGTCACCATTCTGCCGCTGCTCTCCCAGATTGAAGGCGCCTCCTTCACCGCTGAAGAAGTGGCTGCCATGACCAAGCGCATCCAGAATGCCGGTACCGAAGTGGTTGAAGCCAAGGCCGGTGGCGGTTCTGCCACTCTCTCAATGGGTCAGGCGGCTTGCCGTTTTGGTCTCTCCCTCATCAAGGGTCTGCAGGGCGAAGCCAACGTCATCGAGTGCGCCTACGTGGAAGGCAACGGCGAGCACGCCACCTTCTTCGCGCAGCCGGTACTGCTGGGCAAGAACGGTGTCGAAACCGTACTGGATTACGGCAAGCTGAGCGCCTTCGAGCAGGAAGCGATGGAAGGCATGCTGGCTACCCTGAAAGCCGATATCCAGCTGGGTGTCGATTTCGTCAAGTAAGCGGGTCAACCGTGCCAACAAGGGAGCTTCGGCTCCCTTTTGTATTGATGAGATCCGCCCGGCAGGCTAAGGGGATGGGGCTTGGTGCCGATAACAAAGTGCAGCAGGAGATCCTTATGATGAAACCCCTTACCCTTCTCGTTCTTGTCGGTGCATTCACCGCGCCCCTCTATGGTGCCGAGGCGGTATCGGCTGCCGTATCGAGCGATGCGCCTGCAGCAAGTGCATCGGCCCCGACCGCAAGCAGTGCTGCGGTGGCAACGGCCCCTGTCTCTGCTGCTACGCCTGCGCCCTCTGAGGCTGTCCCCGTCTTGCTTCCGGCCGAGCCGGTCACACCCGTTGCCAGCAGTGGCGAGGGGGCCGCGCCGCTGCCAAAACCGGCGGAGCCTGCCGCTGTGGTGGCGCCTCCCGCACCTCTGGCCGCTAGCGAGTTGCAGGCGGTGCCGCTCTATCGTCAGGACGAGCTGCTCAACTGGATTGAGCAGGGGCGCCACCTCACTCAGGTGAAGCAGGATCGCTGTCAGCTGACGCAGGATATCGAAGCGCGCGCCTCGGTGATGAAGATCCCGGCCTATCAATTCCTCTGGGGGGATATGCTGGCGTGGGGTGTCTGCACCAAACCCAATGCCGAGCTCGGGGTGCAATATATGTGGGAGGCGGCCAATCAGGGGTTGGCACCGGCGCTGGAGCAACTGGGTCGCTACTACTGGAAAGGAACTTTGGTGCAGAAGGATTTGGTGCGAGCCGAGACCCTGATGCGCGAGGCAGCCAGCCTCGGTTTTCTGCGGGCTCGCATCGAGTGGGTCGAGATGCTGTTGCAGGGGATGGGCAGTCCGCTCGATTATGAGGACGCCTATCGCTGGCTCCATGGCTCCGTCATAGGTGACAAGGCGCTACACCAGAAGGCGGCGAGTCTGCTCAGCCGTCTTGGCAACCGGATGCCGGCCAACGTGGTGGCCCGCGCCAAGGCGATGCACTGATCCAAAAAAATGACCCACAGGTCTGCACCTGTGGGTCCGGTTCCAGCCGCCGTGCCATGACAGGCCGGAACCTCCCTCTGTTATATGGCTGCCTGCGCCTTAGAGATCTTGGTGGGGGCCAAAAACTTCGTAATGGAGCTGCCCCGCTGGCACCCCAGCCGCCAGCAGCTGCCGCTTGATCTCCTGCATGAAGCCGACAGGGCCACAGAAGTAGTAGTGGGCCTGCGGCGTTATGCGCTCCTTCACGGCAGTCAGATCCATGGTGCCGGCCAGGTCGTAATCTTCACCCTGTACATCGCTGGCCTCCGGCTCCCGATACCAGACCCGGCTCAGCAAGTTGGGATGCTGGCGGGATTTTTGCTGAATATCCTCCCGGAAGGCGTGTACAGCGCCCTGTTCGCAGGCGTGCAGCCAGGTGATCTCGGCCTGATGAGTACTTTCCAGCAGCTGGTTGAGCATGCTCATCATCGGCGTCACGCCGACACCGGCTGAGAGCAGTACCACCGGGGTCTGGCTGTCGGCTTTCAGGTAGAAATCGCCGGTAGGGGGCATCACCTCGATCTTGTCACCCGCCTGCAGGTGATCGTGCAGCAGGTTGGAGACCTGACCCTGCGGCTCACGCTTGACGCTGATGCGGTAATCCTGCCCGTTGGGGGCATCGGAGAGGGAGTATTGGCGGATCTCCTGATATTCCAGCTCGGGGTGAACCAGCTTGATGCTGAGGTATTGGCCCGGTTTGAAGGTCAGTACCGGCTTGCCATCTTCCGGCGCCAGCAGGAAGGAGGTGATGAGGTCGCTCTCGGCTCGCTTCTCCTTGATGATGAAGGTGCGGGTACCTTGCCAGCCGCCATCCTGATTGGCCTTCTCCTGATAGATCTCCTGCTCGCGGCCGATGAAGATGTCGGCCAGCACGCCATACGCCTTGCCCCATGCCTCCAGCACCTCGTCGGTGACCGCACTTCCGCCCAATTCTTTGAGCGTGGCCAAGAGATGACTACCTACAATGTGATATTGTTCCGGCTGGATCAGGAATCCGGTATGTTTGTGTGCAATCCGCTCGACCGCACCGGCGAGCGCTCCCAGATTGTCGATATTCTTTGCATACGCGGCGACTGCATTGAACAGGGCCAGCGGCTGGCCGCCACTGCGTTGGTGGGCCAGGTTGAAGATATCTTTCAGCTCCGGGTTATGGCTGAACATCCGCTGGTAGAAGTGCTGGGTGAGGGCAGGGCCTGCCGATTCGAGCAGCGGAATAGTGCTTTTGATGACGGCAACGGTGGTTTGATCTAGCATAGGGGCCTCGTTCTAATTGAACATATAAAATGTCATTTAATAAGTGGCATCCTAGATGTTTATTTGATTTGAATCAATACTCCACTTTTCGCATCGCGCTAATCAGGTTTTATGAGACTAACCAGTTATACAGATTTTGGATTGAGAGCCCTGCTCTATCTTGCCACCCTGCCGGAAGGGGAGTTGTCGAGCGTTGCCAAGGTATCGGCCCTGTATGGCGTTTCCCGCAACCACATGGTGAAGGTGGTCAATCAGCTGGTGAAGCTGGGCTATCTGCAATCCCAGCGTGGCAAGAATGGCGGTATTCGTATGGCTTGCGATCCCGCCACCATCAATATCGGGCAGGTTATCAGGGCGCTGGAAGGCAATCTGGACGGCATTGACTGCGGCTCACCCGCTTGCCACATCGTCTCTGTCTGTCTGCTCAAGAGTGCGCTGAAAGAGGCGATGGATGCGTTTCTGGCGGTGATGGACAGCTATACGCTGCAAGACCTGCTGGCCAACCGTGACGAGCTACAGAGGGTGTTTGGCGAGTTGATCCCGACGCTGGTGCTGGAGCCGGATGATGAAGATGAATAGTGACGATGAGCAATAGAAAAGGGCTGCCACTGGCAGCCCTTTTTCAATCTTGCGAATCCGACTCCGCCCGATACGATGCTGGCATGATCCGCGCCATCTTGACCATGTTGTTCTCCACATCGAGGATCTCGATAGGATAACCGGCCAGCCGGATCCCGATGTTGGGCTGGGGGATCTCTTCCAGATATTCGAGGATCAGACCGTTGAGGGTACGCGGGCCGTCGATGGGCAGGTGCCAGTTCATCTCCTTGTTCAGCTCACGAATATTGGCTGAGCCTTCGACCAGATAAGAACCATCTGACTGGGGATGGATCTCGTCGCTCGGTGCAGGCGTCATGGAGGTGGTGAAGTCGCCCACGATCTCTTCCAGAATATCGTCCAGGGTGATCAACCCCTGAATGTCGCCGTATTCGTCGACGATCAGGCCAATTCGCTCCTTGTTGCGCTGGAATTTGGCCAGCTGCACGTTGAGCGGAGTTCCTTCCGGAATGAAGTAGATCTCGTCCACTTCCCGCAACAGACTCGATTTGTTGAACTGGTCCCTGGCTACCAGCCGCAGGGCATCGCGCGCGTGTAAAAATCCGACAACGTCGTCGATATTGTCGCGATAGAGGAGGATCTTGGTGTGAGCGCAGTGGGCCAGCTGACGCTGGATACTCTTCCAGTCATCGTTGATGTCGATGGCGTAGATATCGCTGCGCGGCACCATGATGTCCTCGACCAGCATCTTGTCGAGATCCAGAATGCTCAGCAGCATCTCCTGATGACGCTGGGGGATCAGGTTACCCGCCTCATTGACGATGGTGCGCAGCTCCTCGGTGTTGAGGGCGTCATCCTTGTTGGGATTGATCTTCAGCATCTTGAGCAGCCCGCTGGTGATGCCGTTGATCAGCCAGACCAGCGGCGAGAGCGGCACCATCAGCCCCTTGAGGATCCAGGAGGCGGGATAGGCGATCTTCTCCGGAAACATGGCGGCCAGGGTCTTGGGGGTCACTTCACCGAATACCAGTACCACCAGGGTCAGCCCGAAGGTGGCGATGGCGACCCCGAGATCACCAAACAGCCGGATACAGACGATGGTGGCGATGGCGGAGGCGAGAATATTGACCAGATTGTTGCCGATCAGGATCAGCCCCAGCAGGCGATCGGGGCGGGCGAGCAGTTGCTCGACGCGACGTGCGGCTTTGTGTTTGGTCTGTGCCAGATGCCGCAGTTTGTAGCGGTTGATGGACATCAGGCCGGTTTCGGAACTGGAGAAAAAGGCGGAAAGAAGGATCAAGATAACGAGAACAATCAGTAATGTACTCGTTGAGATGCTGTCCAAAAAGGGCTCCTGTTGGATGGTATGGCTAAAAGAGTATAGGTGTCAGCTCAACAGCACTTCTTTGACGAAGCGACTGCCAAAGTAGGCAAGAGTCAGGATGAAGCTGCCGATCAGACTGAGTGTGATGACTTTGCGGCCGCGCCAGCCATAGGTGTGATGACCCCACAGCAGCAACACGTAGACACACCATGCCAGGATGGAGAGCACTGCCTTGTGAGACTTGCCCTGGGCGAACATATCTTCGAGGAAGAAGAGGCCGGAGGCGATGGAAAGTGTCAGTAGCAGCACCCCTGCAGAGATCAACTGAAACAGCCGTTTTTCCACTGTCATCAGTGGCGGCATGGCTGGCAGGTTGCTGATTTTTCTCGATTTAAGCTGTTTGTCCAGACAGGCGAGCTGCAGCGCAAACAGACAGGCGATCATCAATACCGAGTAGGCCATCAGGGCGAGGCCTATGTGCAGCAACAGCTGGGGATGGGCCTCCAGATGGGTTATGTAGCGACCCGGGATCAAGGCGCTGGCCGCCAACAGCAGGGCCGAGAAGCTGTAGACCACCGGCAGCAGGATCCAGCCGTTGAAGCGGCGGGTCACGCAGGTCATGAAACAACTGATGATGAGGCTGACCAGCGAGGCAACGTTGAGCATGCTCAGGTTCTGGCCGTAACTCTGCAATACCTCTGAACCGAGGGCGCTGGCGTGGGCGATCAGGGCCAATCCGATACAGGCAAACAGGGAGCGCTGTCCCACCGGCTTGGCGCTCAGTAACAGATGCAGGGAGGCGATGATGGCCAGCAGATAAAACGCCAGGGCCAGAACAGAGATTACGATCATAACCAGGTCGTTGTTGCACAAGCTTTTGAGGGTAAGAGGGGCAGTATACCTTGCACGAGAAGTGCTCGCCAGTTGTGCAACGGCCGATCTGCCCATATATAGGGAGAAGGTCCCTGCTGCTGCGGTGCGGCGAATAATCGTCCTCGCGCCCGCTCTGGGTTATAATGCCCCCAATTTATTACGCCAAGAACCGGAATCCGTCATGTTTGAGAATTTGACTGAACGACTCTCGCGCACCTTGCGCAATGTCAGTGGCCGTGGTCGTCTGACCGAAGACAATATCAAGGAAACCCTGCGCGAAGTTCGCATGGCGCTGCTCGAGGCGGATGTCGCCCTGCCGGTCGTGCGTGATTTCGTGGCGCGTGTCAAAGAGCGCGCAGTCGGGCAGGAAGTGGCCAAATCCCTGAGCCCGGGCCAGGCATTTATCAAGATTGTGCACGGTGAACTGGTCACCGTAATGGGGGAGGCCAACGAACAGCTCAACCTGGCTGCCCAGCCGCCTGCGATCATCCTGATGGCCGGTTTGCAGGGTGCCGGTAAGACAACCACGGTTGGCAAACTGGCCAAGCTGCTCAAAGAGCGCAGCAAGAAGAAGGTGCTGGTGGTCAGTGCCGACGTCTATCGCCCTGCGGCGATCAAGCAGCTGGAGACCCTGGCCAGCGACATCGGTGTCGACTTTTTCCCGAGTGATGCCAGCCAGAAGCCGGTTGACATCGCCACCGCCGCCATCGATCAGGCGCGCAAGAAATTCTATGACGTGGTGATCGTCGATACCGCCGGTCGTCTGCACGTCGATAGCGAGATGATGGCCGAGATCCAGGATCTGCATGCCACCATCAAGCCGGTCGAGACCCTGTTCGTGGTGGATGCCATGACTGGTCAGGATGCCGCCAACACCGCCAAGGCGTTCAACGAAGCGCTGCCGCTTACCGGTGTGATCCTCACCAAGGCGGATGGTGACGCCCGTGGTGGTGCAGCCCTGTCGGTGCGCCACATCACCGGCAAGCCGGTCAAGTTTATCGGTATGGGTGAGAAGACCGATGCGCTGGAGCCGTTCCACCCGGATCGTCTCGCCTCCCGCATCCTCGGTATGGGCGATGTGCTCTCTCTTATCGAAGAGGTCGAGCGCAACGTCGATAAAGAGAAAGCGGCCAAGCTGGCTAGCAAGGTCAAGAGTGGCAAGGGTTTCGATCTCGAGGACTTCCGCGAGCAGCTGGCCCAGATGCGCAACATGGGCGGCATGATGGGGATGCTCGACAAGCTGCCCGGCATGTCCGGTCTGCCGGATAACGTGAAAGATCAGATGGATGACAAGCTCACCGTGCGGATGGAGGCTATCATCAGCTCCATGACGCCGAAAGAGCGTGCTCATCCTGATCTCATCAAGGGTTCCCGCAAACGCCGTATCGCCGCAGGCTCCGGCATGCAGGTGCAGGACGTGAACAAGCTGCTCAAGCAGTTCACCGAGATGCAGCGCATGATGAAGAAAATGTCCGGCAAGGGCGGCATGCGCAAAATGATGAGCCAGATGAAGAACATGATGCCCCCCGGTTTCGGTGGCGGTCGCGGCCCGTTCTGATCCGGCCTGCGTGTTGATGGGGGTCTGCAGCGGCAGGCCCCTTTTCATTGCCGCTCTGCGCAAAAAATGGCTGGCTTGGTTGCAATTATTACGAATCCAAGTAGAATTACGCGGCTTATTTTAAGCTAGGGTCCGCGTGTTTGCGGGCCTTGTTCATTAGATGTTAATGAGGACGATATGGTAACCATTCGTTTACAACGTGGTGGCGCGAAAAAGCGTCCGTTCTACCAGGTAGTAGTTTCTGACAGCCGTTGCGCCCGTGATGGTCGCTTCATCGAGCGCGTTGGTTTCTTCAACCCGGTTGCTGCTGGTCAAGCTGAAAAGCTGAACCTGGACCTGGCTCGTATCGAGCATTGGGTTGCTACTGGTGCCGCTGTTTCTGACCGCGTTGCCAAGCTGATCAAAGACGCTAAAAAAGCTGCTTAATCAGCCCAACGGTAAGGAGTTAAGGTGGAAAAACCTGTAGTTCTGGGCACCCTGGGTACCGTTTATGGCATCAAGGGCTGGCTTAAAGTGAACTCCTTCACCGATGTTGCCGAAGCGATTTTCGATTACAACCCTTGGCTGATTAATCAGAACGGGGCGTGGCGTGAAATTCGGGTTTCATCCTGGAAACGTCACAACAAGGGTCTGATCTGCAAACTCGATGGTATCGATGTGCGCGAAGATGCCCTGGCATTGACCAATGTCGAGATCGGCGTACCCGCCGATCTGTTGCCTGCGTTGCCTGAGGGCGAGTTCTACTGGCGTGACCTGATTGGTTGCTCGGTAGTGACCACCAAGGGATACGACCTGGGCAAGGTGACCGAATTGATGGAAACCGGCTCCAACGATGTGTTGGTGGTTGAGGCCAATGTAAAAGATGCCTTTGGTGCAAAGGAGCGGTTGATTCCGTTTCTGGAAGAGCAGGTGATCAAGAACATTGATCTGACTGCTCGAACAATCGAAGTTGATTGGGATCCTGGTTTCTAGTTTCCCGCGCTAACACGGGTGCCGGAGGTTTCTTATGTGGATTGGGGTGATTAGCCTCTTCCCTGAAATGTTCCGAGCCATTACCGAGCACGGGGTAACGGGTCGGGCCGTCAAGAGTGGCCTGCTGCAGATTGAGTGCTGGAACCCCCGGGACTTTACCCACGACAAACACCGTACGGTCGATGATCGTCCTTATGGTGGTGGGCCCGGCATGTTAATGATGGTTCAGCCGCTGCGTGACGCGATTCATGCAGCCAAGCAAGCGGCGGGAGACGGGGCGAAAGTCATCTATCTCTCCCCTCAGGGACGCAAGCTGACTCAAGCTGGCGTAACCGAGTTGGCGACGAATCAGAAACTGATTCTGGTAGCCGGTCGATACGAAGGTATCGATGAACGCGTGATACAAACCGAAGTCGACGAAGAGTGGTCTATCGGGGATTACGTGTTAAGTGGTGGCGAGTTGCCTGCCATGACCCTGATCGATGCGGTTTCGCGTCTGGTCCCTGGGGTTTTGGGCGATCAGGCCAGTGCCGAGCAGGACTCCTTTACGGATGGCTTGCTGGATCATCCCCACTACACTCGGCCGGAGGTGTTGGATGGATTGGCGGTGCCCGAGGCGCTGACAAGCGGCAATCACGAAGTGATTCGACGCTGGCGTCTCAAGCAGTCGCTCGGACGAACCTGGCAAAGAAGGCCGGAACTTATTAACAACCTAGCTCTGACTGACGAGCAAGAATCACTTCTTGCCGAGTATGTCCGCGAAGTGCGTGACAGCGTTAAGTAGAGTTTTCAGTTTATCCTAGGTAAGGAAAGACAATGAGCAAGATTATTCAGCAGCTTGAACAAGAGCAACTGCGTACCGACATCCCGGCTTTTGCCCAGGGCGACACTGTACGTGTTCAAGTTCGTGTTAAAGAAGGTGGTAAAGAGCGTCTGCAGGCTTTCGAAGGCATCGTTATTGCCAAGCGTAACCGCGGTCTGCACTCTGCTTTCACCGTTCGCAAGATCTCCAACGGCGAAGGTGTTGAGCGTGTATTCCAGACTCACTCTCCGCTGATCCACAGTGTAGAACTGAAGCGTCGTGGTGATGTTCGCCGCGCCAAACTGTACTACCTGCGCAACCTGTCCGGCAAAGCTGCTCGTATCAAAGAGAAGCTCAACTAATTCGATTCGAATTGGTGTCGGTATGTCGGCAATAGCTCGACAGGTAGTGAAAAGGCTCGCCAATGGCGAGCCTTTTTTGTATCCGTCTATTGGCTATCTGGGTGCCGTTACTGGATGACCCGAACTACCGAGTTGTCTCGCCCGAAGGGGCCTGGCACATAGTCATCCGCTGCCCAGTCATTCTCGTAGAGGGTTTCCCCTGCCGGTGTGATGAGCTGGTAGCAGTATTCGAAGTACCCCGGGCCGTCGGTCGGCAGATTGAGGGTGGCTTTGAACTCGCCGCTCTTCATGCGTTTCAGCTCGACCGGTTGCCACTGGGTGAACTCGCCGATCAGCATCACCTGTTCTGCCCCTGCTGCGGCCTCCTTCTCTACGGCGAAGGTCACCTTGACCTCGGGTTTGGACTTGAGAAACTGCTTGGTAAGTGGCATGACGCCTCCTTGTCTGTGAGTTAAAAATAGCTCCTGTCTATTTTTATACCACCATATGACAAAGATGTTGATAAGGCAGATCAAGTCGGCAAGGCAAAATAGCGTTGCAGTAGACTGTGGGTGAAGTCGATCTTGAGATAGAAGCCGCGGGGCAGGGTCATGATGGGTTGACCATCGCGGCCGATGGCGCGAGTCAGCGCCTTGTTGTTGGCCGCCTTGGGCCGCAGTTGCATCACCTGGCCGTGGCGCGCGCTGATCTGCTCCACTTCTCCCAGCACTATCATGTCCATCAGCTCCTCCCAGTCCTGACGCAGTAGCCGATCTTCCTCTTCATTCGGGCTCCACATCAGCGGCATGCCGACCCGCCGCTCGCCAACCGGGATCTCCCGATTGCCTTCCACCGGGATCCAGAGCACCCGGGATAGCTTGTTGCGCACGTTGGACTCCTCCCAGCGCTGGCCGCTGACACCGATCAGCGGGGCGACGCAGACGAAGGTGGTCTCCAGCGGTTTGCCTTGAGGATCCACGGGGATCGTCTTGAGTTCGATCCCCAGCTCCGGGAAGTCCTGCTCCGGCTTGCTCCCTGCGCTGGCTCCCAGTTGCAGCTCGATCAACTGACCGACCCACCCCTTGTCACGGCGCAGGTCTTTGGGCACCGCGACACCAGCCTCGGCGGCCAGCTGCGCCAGGGTGAATCCGGCCATGGCATAGGCGCGGCTCAATAACTCCTGCTCGGATTGGGGATTGCTTGGCATAGTTGGCTCCATCTTGCTCGCCATATTCTAACAGGGGAGGATCCCGAGAAGGATCGCTGTTTTTATAACCGATCCTGGGTGGATAAGATCAAATGCAGAGAGTTTGGGGGCTATCATCTCATCATTATGATTTTAAAGGATTTTGTCTATTTTATCGAGTAGTGATCCTGGTCTGGTTTGACCTCTAAATAGTTGTCCAAGGGTTTGTGCATGATGTTACACACAGTTATCCACAGAAATATTGGATAAGTGGATGAAAGTGGTTGGGGTCGCTGATATGTTACAAAAAATTGTGAATGCCACCCCATTTTTACAGGGTAAACGGGGTAGATATTGTGCCACTCCTGTGGATAATTTCGCCGCGGTGGATCTTTGAGCAGTTGAACTTGTTCACAATCCGGATCATGGATCAGGCTCTTGGGGTAACATGGATCTAGATCCAGTTATTTTATCTCAAGTTAATAAAAAATAATGATTTTTTATATTTAATGTCGGGTGGTGATACGGAGAGGCACTTTTCGCGTACAGTTAAAAAGTACTGTATATACCCGTTTGCTAACAGCTTTATGCACAGCCTGGGTGGGCAACTTGGGGGCGCGGATCCTTGGATTTGTTTATAAGTATGTTTGAAATTGAAAGTTATTCATGAAACAGGGGATTCACTCCTTGTTTGCTGCCACGGAGTGAATGTGGAACAATCTCCTTATAGATTCAGCCTTTATAAGGTGATCACGTGATTGATGGCGACGGATTTCGTCCCAATGTCGGTATCGTGATCTGTAACCGTGAAGGACAAGTGTTGTGGGCTAAACGCTATGGGCAGCACTCCTGGCAGTTTCCGCAGGGGGGGGTTGATGATGGTGAAACGCCAGAGCAGGCCATGTATCGAGAGCTGTATGAGGAGATTGGCCTCAAGCCCGAAGATGTGACCATCATGGCCACCAGTCGTAACTGGCTAAAGTACCGTTTACCCAAACGTCTTGTCCGCTGGGACAGTTCACCGGTCTGTATTGGCCAAAAACAAAAATGGTTCCTGTTACAGCTGAATTCGGGCAAGGAGTCGCGGATCCAGTTCGGCTGTCATGGCCATCCCGAATTTGACGACTGGCGTTGGGTCAGCTTCTGGTACCCGGTGCGGCAGGTCGTCTCGTTCAAGCGGGAGGTTTACCGCCGGGTCATGAAAGAGTTTGCCCCGCTGGCGATGCCAGTGCCGGCAGTGCAGGTCAACAAGAAGGATGGGCGGCGCAACCGCGCCCGTTAAGGAGCACAGATTAGTTGTTAACGGAACTGAGACGTATCGTCGAGAGCATGGCCGAGGCCAATACCCTCGAGCAGGCCTTGCAGGCATTGGTGAGCCAGACCCGGCACGCCATGGCAGTGGACTGCTGCTCCGTCTATGTCTCGGAACCCGAGGTGCGCCGCTATCGCCTGGCGGCTACCGACGGCTTGGCCCCGTCCGCGGTCGGCAAGGTGACCCTGCCCTACGAGCAGGGCATCGTCGGTCTGGTGGGTCAGCGGGAAGAGTTGATCAACCTGGCTGATGCCCCCGCGCACCCCAGTTTCAAATTCCTGCCCGATGTGGCCGAAGAGGCGTTCCGCTCCTTCCTCGGCGCTCCCATCATGCATCAGCGTCAGGTGGTCGGCATTCTGGTGGTGCAGCAGAAGGAGAGCCGCCGCTTCGATGAGGGGGAAGAGTCCTTCATGGTCACCCTGGCGGCCCAGCTGGCGGCGCGGATTGCCCAGGCGCAGGCCAAGGGGTGGTTGCAGAAGACCGACTGGAGCAAGCCGCTGCGCGGTATTGCCGGTGCCAGCGGCATTGCCATGGCCAAGGCCTGGGTGTGGCGGCCCCGCAAGGCGCTCTCGTCCATTACCCCGCGCAAGGATGAAGACCATGCCAGCCAGCTGGCGCGGCTGGAGCTGGCGGTTGAGGAGGTGCGGCACGACTTGGAGAGTCTGGCGCTGCGTTTTCGCGAGAGCTACAGCCAGGATTCGGTGGCGATCTTCGATATCTACCTCCATCTGCTGAACGATCCCGGCTACATCAAGCCCATTCGCAACAAGGTGAGCAAGGAGCACTGGACTGCGGTATCTGCGGTCAAGCTGATCAGCGATCGCTTGATCGAGCAATTCAAGGGGATGAAGGATCCCTACCTGCAGGAGCGGTCCACCGACGTGAAGGATATTGCCCAGCGGCTGATCAGCCGACTGGTGCAGAATGAACCGGAACATATCTCCATCGGCGAGCCGGTGGTGCTGGTTGCCGACGAGGTGACTGCCACCATTCTGGCGGAAGTGCCCCGCGAGTATCTGACCGGGGTGGTCTCGCTCAAGGGGGGGACCAACTCCCACGCAGCCATTCTGGCCCGCGCCATGGGGGTCGCCGCCATCATGGGGGTCGATCTGCCCCTTGGTGACATCGGTGGTCGCATGCTGGTCGTCGATGGCTACAGTGGCGATCTCTTCATCGAGCCCAATCAGGTGATCCTGACCGAGTATCGTCAGCTGCTGAGCGAAGAGCGGGCCCTCGATACCCTGGTGCGCAGCGTCGATAACCTGCCATCTGAAACCGCCGATGGCACCAAGGTCTCCCTGCTGCTCAACGCCGGTCTCAGTGCCGATACCGAGATCTCCCTCAATCAGCTGGCGGACGGGGTTGGGCTCTATCGTACCGAGATCCCGTTCATGCTGCAGGAGAGCTTTCCCTCCGAATGGGAGCAGACTGCCCGCTATCGCGGCATTCTGGAGACCTACCGCAACCGGCCGGTCTGCATGCGGACGCTGGATGTGGGCGGCGACAAGCCGTTACCCTATTTCCCCATCGTCGAGGAAAATCCCTTCCTTGGCTGGCGGGGGATCCGGATCACCCTGGATCACCCCGAACTGTTTCTGGTGCAGCTCAAGGCGATGCTGCGGGCCAGTGAAGGGCTGGACAATCTGGCCATCATGCTGCCGATGATCAGCAGCGTCAGCGAAATCAAAGCCTCCCGTCGTCTGCTGGATCAGGCGTGGCGGGAGGTGTCGGAAGAGGCGGCGAGCCGCGATGCGGTGATCCGCTACCCCAGCCTCGGGGTGATGATCGAGGTGCCCTCTGCCCTCTTTATCTTGCCGGAGATGGCGCCGCTCATCGATTTCTGGTCGGTGGGCAGTAACGACCTGACCCAGTACCTGCTGGCGGTAGATCGCAACAATTCCCGGGTTGCCAACATCTATGATGCCTTCCATCCTGCGGTGATCCGCGCCCTGCAACAGCTGGTTGATGCCTCCCATCGCTACCAGAAGCCGGTGTCGGTGTGTGGCGAGCTGGCCGGTGATCCGGTCGGTGTATTGCTGCTGCTGGCCATGGGTTATCGCCGCTTCAGTATGAATACCCACAACATCGCCCGGATCAAGTACGTGCTGCGTCAATCCACTCTGAGCGAGTTGACCGAACTGATGGCCGATGGCCTCAAACATGACAACCCCCACGTACTGCGCGGCCTGTTTGCCCGCTATCTGGAGGAGCATGGTTTGGGCGGTTTGCTGCGAGCCGGTCATAAATCGAAACAGAGTGATTGATAATCATGCCTTGTCCCTGCTGACGAATGATCGGAAAATGCGGCTTTTATTTTGACTGGGGCCGCATATGCAGCACGATGGATATTGGGTTTTCTCGCAGATTGATCCCGTAGCATTCAGTTTGGGACCACTATCGGTACGCTGGTATGGTCTCATGTACCTGTTCGGTTTTGCGTTTGCCATGTGGCTGGCTGGCCGTCGCGCCGATGCACCGAACAGCGGCTGGACCCGCAACGAGGTGTCGGACCTGCTGTTTTACGGTTTCCTCGGGGTGATCCTCGGTGGCCGTGTCGGTTACGTGCTGTTCTACAACTTCGATCTCTTCCTCGCGGATCCCACCTACCTGTTCAAGATCTGGACCGGCGGCATGTCGTTCCACGGTGGGCTGATCGGGGTGATCACCGCGATGATCTGGTTTGCCCACAAAACCAAGCGCCACTTCTTCACCGTGGCCGACTTTGTGGCACCACTCATTCCGTTCGGTCTCGGTGTTGGCCGGATCGGCAACTTCCTCAACGGCGAGCTGTGGGGTCGGGTCACCGATGTGCCCTGGGCCATCATCTTCCCGGAGGCCGGCCCCGAGCCGCGTCACCCCTCCCAGCTCTACCAGTTCGCACTGGAAGGGGTGGTGCTGTTCATCATCCTCAACCTGTTCTGGCGCAAGAATCCGCCGCGCGGCGCCATCTCCGGCATGTTCCTGCTGTTCTACGGCCTGTTCCGCTTCCTGGTGGAGTTTGTGCGCCAGCCGGACAGCCAGCTTGGTCTCTACTTCCAGGAGATCAGCATGGGCCAGATCCTCTCCACCCCGATGATTATCGCCGGTGCCCTGATGATCTGGGCCGCCTACAAGCGTCCGCAGTTGTTCGGTAATGCCGTGAAGGAGGCGAAATAATGCGAGCTTATCTCGACCTGATGCAGAAAATCCTCGATGAGGGCACCGTCAAGTCAGACCGTACCGGCACCGGTACTGTCTCCCTGTTCGGCCATCAGATGCGCTTCAATCTGGCGGAAGGTTTCCCGCTGGTGACCACCAAGAAGTGCCACCTGCGCTCCATCATTCACGAGCTGCTCTGGTTCCTCAATGGCGATACCAATACCGCCTATCTGAAGGAAAATGGCGTCAGCATCTGGGATGAGTGGGCCGACGAGAATGGCGATCTGGGGCCGGTTTACGGTGCTCAGTGGCGCTCCTGGCCTGCCGCTGACGGGTCTGTCATCGACCAGATCCAGAAGGCGGTGGATGACATCAAGCACAACCCTGATTCGCGCCGCATCATCGTATCCGCCTGGAACGTGGGTGAACTGGGCAAGATGGCGCTGGCTCCCTGCCACGCCTTCTTCCAGTTTTATGTGGCGGACGGCAAGCTCTCCTGCCAGCTCTACCAGCGCAGTTGTGATGTATTCCTCGGCCTGCCGTTCAACATCGCCAGCTACGCCCTGCTGACCCACATGATGGCCCAGCAGTGCAATCTGGAAGTGGGTGACTTCGTCTGGACTGGCGGTGATGTGCATCTTTACTCCAACCACATGGAGCAGACAGCCCTGCAGCTATCCCGCGAGCCGCGCCCGCTGCCGACCCTGGTGATCAAGCGCAAACCTGACTCCATCTTCGACTACAAGTTCGAGGATTTCGAGATCGAGGGTTATGACCCCCACCCCGGCATCAAGGCGCCCGTCGCCATCTGACAGAAAGGCGCCATGAGGCGCCTTTTTTTATATATAAAAACATTTAAAAATCTCATTATTGGCTAACTTAGTTGTGAATATGACGCAGGCAAAATCTGTTCTAGGTAGGCCAGTTCTATTTTGCTTTCGATTTTTCCGAGGTTTTTGGCTGCAAGAAACGATTTTCCATTGGTTGTTGCAGGCTATAGACTTAAATTCAAGTAATTTTGTGGAAAAATTAACCATGAGTGACGTAATCAAAAAGTTCCTGAAGCTGGAGGCCGCCTCCGGAATTATTCTGATCATGGCTGCCATGCTGGCAATGATTTTAGCCAATACCGCGCTGGCTGGCGGGTATCAGGCGTTTCTCGACACGCCGGTGCAGGTACGCATCGCGGCTCTCGACATCAACAAGCCGCTGCTGCTCTGGATCAACGATGGCTTTATGGCGATCTTCTTCCTGCTGGTTGGTCTGGAAGTGAAGCGTGAAATGCTGGAAGGGGCGCTCTCGACCCGGGTTCAGGCGACCTTCCCGGCTATTGCGGCGGTGGGCGGCATGCTGGCTCCGGCCTTGATCTACGCCTTTTTCAACTATTCGGATGAAGTGGCGCGCGCTGGCTGGGCGATCCCGGCTGCGACCGACATCGCCTTTGCCCTCGGGGTGATGGCGCTGCTCGGCAAGCGGGTGCCGGTGAGCCTCAAGGTATTTCTGTTGGCGCTGGCCATCATGGATGACCTCGGCGTCATCATCATCATCGCACTTTTCTATACCCAGCAGCTGTCGCTGGAGGCGCTGGCCATCGGTATTCTGGCAACCCTCACTCTGCTTTGGATGAATCGCCGTGGTGAGGACAGGATCAGCCTCTACATGCTGGTTGGTCTGGTGCTCTGGGTTGCGGTGCTCAAGTCTGGTGTCCATGCGACCCTGGCGGGTGTAGTGGTGGGCTTTATGGTTCCGCTTAACGGCAAGCGTTACGCCTCGCCGCTCAAGTATCTGGAGCATCAACTGCACCCCTGGAGTGCCTATCTGATCCTGCCGCTGTTTGCCTTTGCCAACGCAGGGGTATCGCTGGAGGGGATTGGTTTCTCCTCCCTGCTGAGTCCGGTACCGATGGGGATCATGCTGGGACTGTTTATCGGTAAGCCGCTCGGGGTGTTCACCATCAGCTGGCTGTCGGTCAAGCTGGGCATCGCCCAGTTGCCGCCCGGGGTCAACTTCAAGCAGATTTTTGCGGTCAGCATCCTCTGTGGCATCGGGTTCACCATGTCGATGTTTATCGCGTCGCTCGCCTTTGAGCACGGTGGGCTGGATTACGGCAGCTACTCTCGCCTCGGGATCCTGGTGGGCTCCACCATGGCGGCGGTAGTCGGCTATCTTGCCTTGCGCATGGCCCTTCCCAAGGGTGAAGGGGAACAGAGTACGGAGGGACTATGAAGCTGCATACAGGGTTGTTGATGCTGTTGTTGAGCCCCGCGGCATGGGCCGGCGGGCTGGAGGATTGCAAGCAGGACGCCACTTCGGCGAACTGCTCTGCCTATCTGAACGGAGTGGTAGACAGTGCCCTGCTGCTGGGGGACAAGCAGGCCAAGGCGCGCTTTGGCGAGACCTTCTCCGAGCGGGCGCTAAGCAGCCGGGCTGGCGAGATGGTCAAGCGCTCCAACAAGCGTTATTGCGCTGACCGGATGCCGGACAAGGCACGCCTCAAGGCCACTCTGATGGAGCAGTTTGGCGCGAACAAGGTTGACTCGGTCAGCGACATGTATGACATTCTGGCGGTTGAACTCAGCTGCTACCGGAGCCCGCGCCAGGCGGGAACCCCATCGGATGTCACACCTTAACTACAACCATCTCTACTATTTCTGGATGACGCAGAAGAAGGGCTCCGTTACCCAGGCTGCGGAAGCCCTTTTTTTGACCCCGCAAACCGTCACCGGCCAGATCAAGCTGCTGGAGCAGCGCCTCGGGGGCAAGCTACTCAAACGCAAGGGGCGCTCTCTTGAGGCAACCGAGCTGGGCCAGCTGGTATTTCGTTATGCCGACAAGATGTTCAGCCTCTCCTACGAGATGCTCGATATCGTCAACTACCGCAAGGAGAGCCAGATCCTGTTCGACGTCGGCATCGCCGATGCCCTCTCCAAGCGCCTTGCCAGCCGCGTGCTGCTCTCCGTCATCCCCAATGATGGTTCCATCCATCTGCGCTGTTTCGAATCGACCCACGAACTGCTGCTGGAGCAGCTGAGCGAACACAAGCTCGATATGATCCTCTCCGACTGTCCGGTGGACTCCAGCCAGCATGCGGGGCTGCTCTCCAAGCGGTTGGGCGGCTGTGGCGTCAGCTTCTTCTGCAAGGCGCCATTGCCCGAAAAGCCCTTTCCCGCCTGTCTGGAAGAGCGCAAGCTGCTGATCCCCGGTCGCCGTACTGCCATGGGGCGTCAGCTGACCCAGTGGTTCGAGCAGCAGGGGGTTTCTCCCAGCATTCTTGGCGAGTTTGATGATGCCGCCTTGATGAAGGCGTTTGGCTTCTTCAATCAGGGCATCTTCATGGCTCCCACCATCTATCGGGAGGAGATCCTCGAGGGGGAGGGGGTGATGCTGATCGGGGAAACCCAGGATCTGATGGAGGAGTATTACGTCATCTTCGCCGAGCGGATGATCCAGCATCCGGCGGTGAAGCGGGTCTGTGAGAGCGATTTTACCTTTCTCTTTTCCGGCCAGGAGAATTTCTCCGCTATCCAGCCGGCCACCCTGTCGTTTTAAAACGACCCGTCACCACGTATCATCGGCGATGAGTGGTAGAGGAGAGATGTGATGCAACTTGAAGAGATGGAAGCCAATGCGAGTAAAGCATTGGCCTTGCTCAAGGCGCTGGCCAACGAGCGGCGGCTGTTTATTCTGTGCCAGTTGCTGGAGCGCGAACTGTCAGTGGGGGAGCTCAACGAGCGATTGGGATTGAGTCAGTCGGCCTTGTCACAGCATCTGGCGCTGCTGCGGCGGGATGAGCTGGTGACGACGCGCAAAGAGGCTCAGACGGTCTACTATTCGCTGCGCAGCCATGAGGTGCGTGAAATGATCAGTTTGCTGCATCGACTTTATTGCAGCGCAGATAAATAAAAAACCGGCACTAAGGCCGGTTTTTTCAGCTTTGATCAGCAGAAGCTGATTAAGCCATAGCTTTGATCTGGGCAGACAGGCGGCTCTTGTGACGAGCAGCTTTGTTCTTGTGGATCAGGCCTTTGGTCGCCATACGATCCATGATCGGCTGAGCAACAGCGAAAGCGGCAGTCGCAGCAGCTTTGTCGCCAGAGGCGATAGCAGCAATGACTTTCTTCAGGTAGGTACGGGTCATGGAACGACGGCTGGCGTTGTGCTGACGGCGTTTTTCTGACTGAAGAGCGCGCTTCTTAGCAGATTTGATGTTAGCCAAGGTAAAACTCCTAAAACTGTCTTAGCGAGTGTATTGAAAAGGCCCGGAAATATGCCCTTCCAACCACATATTGTCAAATGATTTGTGCAAATAAACACCGCCTCCCGGTGGTGTGTCAGTAGGGAGACGGTTAAACTGTCGGCCGATTCTAGCAGCATTCTTTTCATTCTGACAGTTCCAGAGGCCTCGTCTTGAGTAAGAAATTGATCAAATCCGGCATGATAGTGTCCGGAATGACGCTGGCATCCCGCGTAATGGGCTTGGTTCGCGATGTGGTCATCGCAAATCTGCTCGGTGCCGGGGTGGCCGCCGACGTCTTCTTTTTTGCCAATCGCATTCCCAACTTTCTGCGTCGCCTGTTCGCCGAAGGTGCCTTCAACCAGGCCTTTGTTCCCGTGATGACGGAGTACAAGAAAAATGGCGACGAGGGGGAAGTGCGTGAATTGCTGGCGGCGGTTGCGGGCACGCTGGGGGGGATAGTGACTGTGGTCACCCTGCTCGGTGTGCTGGGGTCTGGTGTGCTGACCGCGTTGTTTGGCTGGGGCTGGTTCTGGGACTGGCTGCACGGCGGCCCTGCGGCCGAGAAGTTCGAGCTCGCCAGTCTGATGCTCAAAATCACCTTCCCTTACCTCTGGTTCATCACCTTTACCGCCATGGCGGGGGCCATCCTCAACACCTTCGGCCGCTTTGCGGTCTCGTCGTTTACGCCGGTGTTTCTCAACATCACCATGATTGCGGCGGCCTGGTGGATTGCGCCACTGATGGACAAACCGGAGATCTCGCTGGCGATTGGTGTCTTTTTGGGCGGTTTGGTGCAGTTTTTGTTCCAGTACCCCTTTTTGCGCCAAATCAACATGCTGGTATGGCCCAAGTGGGGATGGAATCACCCTGGGGTAGTGAAGATCCGCACACTGATGATCCCGGCCCTGTTCGGGGTCTCGGTTAGCCAGATCAACCTGCTGGTCAACACCATGCTGGCTTCCTTCCTGGCGACTGGTGCCATCAGCTATCTCTACTACTCGGATCGTCTGCTGGAGTTCCCCCTCGGGCTGTTTGCGGTAGCCATCAGCACCGTGATCCTGCCTGCGTTGGCTAAGAAGCATGTGGATGCCGATCCGGCGGACTTCTCCCGCACCATGGATTGGGGGGTGCGGATGGTGATGCTGCTCGGCCTGCCCGCCATGATAGGCATTGCGGTGATGCGCGAGCCCATTTTGCGAGTGCTGTTCATGCGCGGCGAATTTGGCCTGCATGAAGTGGCCATGTCGAGCGCCAGCCTGCTGGCCTCCACTACCGGTCTGCTCTCCCTGATGCTGATCAAGGTGCTGGCGCCCGGTTACTACGCCCGTCAGGACACCAAGACGCCGGTGCGGATCGGGGTGATGTCGATGATTGCCAACATGGTCTGCAACCTCATCTTCATCTACCCGCTCGGTTACGTGGGGTTGGCGCTCTCGACCGCCTGCTCGGGCACTCTGAATGCGGCTTTGCTGTTCAAGGGGTTGTACCAGCAGAGCGTCTATCGTCCCTCCCGCCATACCGGCGTGTTCTGCCTCAAGTTGCTGGTCGCCAGCGTGCTGATGGGGGGCGTGCTCGCCTATCTGTCGCCGGATCTGACCCAGTGGGGGGCGTGGAGCATGGGCAAGGCCAGTTTGCAGCTGACCATGCTGCTGTCGCTGGGGGCTGCGGTCTATGCCGTGGTGTTGCTGCTGCTGGGCATTCGGCCGCGTCACCTTAAATCGGGGCAGCAGTAGCCGTGATCCTGCGGCGCCATGGGGATAGTGCCTCATGGTGCCGCAGGGGGCGTGATTGGGCCCGGATAGTTGAAATCAGGCTATGAGGGCTGACCCTGCCTGCTGCCTGATATATAATCCGCCGATTTCCATGGCAGCAACGCACAAGGCACTGATGGAGCTTATTCGCGGCATTCACAATCTCAAGCCCCGTCACCGGGGATGTGTATTAACCATTGGCAACTTTGATGGGGTTCATCAGGGTCACCATGCGGTATTGGCACGTCTCAAGGAGAAAGCGGCCCAGCTGGGATTGCCCGCCTGCGTCATGCTGTTTGAGCCGCAGCCGCTGGAGCTGTTTGCCGGCACAGCTGCGCCCGCCCGGCTGAGCCGGTTGCGGGAGAAGTACGAAGCGCTGCAGGGGCTGCATATCGATCGCATGCTCTGCGTGCGCTTCAGCCACCGCTTCGCCGAGCAGGCGGCCTCGACCTTCATCGAGCAGTTGCTGGTGGAGAAGCTCGGGGTGCGCTATCTGGTGGTTGGCGATGATTTTCGCTTCGGCAAGGGGCGGGAAGGGGACTTCCACCTGCTGGAGGAGGCGGGTCATCGCTTCGGCTTTGAGGTGATCAGTACCCAGAGCTTCCAGCTCGAACGGCAGCGGGTCAGCAGCACACTCGTACGCGAGTCCTTGAAAGCGGGCAGGATGGCGGAGGTGGAGCTGATGCTTGGCCGTCCCTATACCATCAGCGGCCGGGTGGCCCACGGCGACAAGCTGGGGCGCACCATAGGTTTTCCCACCGCCAATCTGGCCCTCAAGCGCCAGGTGATCCCGGTCGGTGGCGTGTTTGCGGTGGAAGTGATATGTTCCGGCAAGACCTTCCCCGGTGTAGCCAATGTGGGTGTACGGCCGACCTTGAGCGGTACACAAGCCAGATTGGAAGTACATCTATTTGATTTTTCTGGTGATCTATATGGTCAGCAGGTCAAGGTGCTGCTTCGCCACAAGCTGCGCGAAGAGCAGAAGTTTACCTCTTTCACTGCCTTGAAAGAGCAGATCGAACGAGATGCCCTGGCGGCCCGAGCCTGGTTCGGGCTGCCACAATTCAATTTACCCAGCACTCTTTTAGAAAAGAAGGGAACCCAGGACTGATGAGCGACTATAAACACACCCTGAATCTTCCGGAAACCGAGTTTCCGATGCGTGGCGATCTGGCCAAGCGCGAACCCAACATGCTGAAACGTTGGTACGATCAGGATCTCTACGGCGCTATTCGCCGCGCCAAAGCGGGCAAGCCTTCTTTCATTCTGCACGATGGCCCCCCCTATGCGAACGGCAACATTCACATCGGTCACTCGGTCAACAAGATCCTCAAAGACATCATCATCAAGTCCAAGGGCCTCTCCGGTTTCGATTCCCCCTATGTGCCGGGTTGGGATTGCCACGGTTTGCCTATCGAACTGAAAGTGGAAGGCATGGTCGGCAAGCCGGGTGAGAAGGTTTCCGCTGCCGAATTCCGTGCCGAGTGCCGCAAATACGCCAAGACCCAGATCGAAGCGCAGAAGACCGACTTCATCCGTCTGGGTGTGCTGGGTGACTGGGAACACCCCTACCTGACCATGGATTTTGGCACCGAAGCCAACATCATCCGCTCCATGGCCAAGATCGTTGAAAACGGCCACTTGCACAAAGGCTCCAAGCCGGTGCACTGGTGTACCGATTGCGGCTCCGCGCTGGCTGAAGCCGAGGTTGAGTACTACGACAAGAACTCCCCCTCCATCGATGTGCGCTTCAAGGCTGTTGATGAGGCGACCGTTGCCGCCAAGTTTGACTGCGCCGAAGGCCACACCGGCAAGGGCCCGCTCTCTGCGGTGATCTGGACCACCACTCCGTGGACCCTGCCAGCCAACCGCGCCATCGCCATGCACGCCGATCTGGATTACGCACTGGTGCAGGTTGAAGGTGAGCACCCCGAGCGTCTGATCCTGGCCGCAGAGCTGGTCAAGGACGTCATGGATCGCGCCGGTATCGAGAAATTCCACAATCTGGGCTATGCCAAGGGGGCCGCGCTCGAGCTGCTGCGCTTCAACCACCCCTTCTACAGCTTCGACGTGCCTGTGGTACTGGGTGATCACGTCACCCTGGATGCCGGTACCGGTGCCGTACACACTGCCCCTGGCCACGGTCAGGAAGACTTCGTGGTCGGCCAGAAGTACGGTTTGGAAGTGGCCAACCCGGTTGGCAGCAACGGTGTTTACCTGCCGGATACCGAACTGTTTGCCGGCCAGCATGTGTTCAAGGCCAATGCCTCCGTGATCGAAGTGCTGACCGAGCGCGGCGCCCTGCTGCACCACAAGGTGTTCAACCACTCCTATCCGCACTGCTGGCGTCACAAGACCCCGATCATCTTCCGTGCCACCCCGCAGTGGTTCATCAGCATGGAGCAGAAGGGTCTGCGCAAGCGCGCACTGGAGGAAATCGAGCGCATCGAGAAGGACGGTATTGCCCAGCAAGGCCAGAGCGGCTGGGTACCGGCCTGGGGTAAAAACCGCATTCAGGCGATGGTCGAGAACCGTCCTGACTGGTGTATCTCCCGTCAGCGCACCTGGGGTGTGCCTATCTCCCTGTTCGTCCACAAAGAGACCCAGGAACTGCACCCGGAATCTGTGCGCCTGATGCATGAAGTAGCCAAGCGTGTCGAGCAGTCCGGCATTCAGGCATGGTGGGATCTGGACAAGGCCGAGCTGCTGGGTGCCGATGCCGACATGTATGACAAGGTGCCTGACACTCTGGACGTCTGGTTCGACTCCGGTTCTACCCACGCTTCCGTGGTTGATGCCCGTCCCGAGTTCAATGGCAAGCCGGCCGACATGTATCTGGAAGGTTCTGACCAGCACCGCGGCTGGTTCATGTCCTCCCTGATGATCGGCGTGGCCATGAAAGACAAGGCTCCCTACAACCAAGTGCTGACTCACGGCTTCACCGTGGATGGTCAGGGTCGCAAGATGTCCAAGTCCATCGGCAACGTGGTGAGCCCGCAGGACGTGATGAACAAGCTGGGTGCCGACATCCTGCGTCTGTGGGTAGCGAGCACTGACTACACCGGCGAGATGACTGTCTCCGACGAGATCCTCAAGCGCTCTGCCGATGCTTATCGTCGTATTCGCAACACTGCCCGCTTCCTGCTGGCCAACCTGAACGGCTTCAATCCGGCGACCGACATGGTGGCACCTGCCGACATGGTAGTGGTGGATCGTTGGGCTGTCGGTCGTGCCAAAGCGGTACAGGCCGAGATCATGGCGGCATTCGACGAGTACAACTTCCACGGTGTAACCCAGAAGCTGATGCAGTTCTGCTCCATCGAGATGGGCTCCTTCTATCTGGATGTGATCAAGGATCGTCAGTACACCGCCAAGGCTGACAGCCTGGCCCGTCGCTCCTGCCAGACCGCCCTGTATCACATTGCAGAAGCCATGGTGCGCTGGATGGCGCCGATCATGAGCTTCACCGCCGACGAGATCTGGGCTCTGCTGCCGGGCGAGCGCGGCGAGTTCGTCTTCACCGAGGTGTGGTACGACGGCCTGTTCGGTCTGGAAGCGGGTGAATCTCTCAACGACGATTTCTGGGCCGAGATCCTCACCGTGCGTGGTGAAGTGAACAAGGCGCTGGAAGTGGCCCGTGGCGAGAAGCGTATCGGCGGTTCCCTACAGGCCGAACTGACCCTGTTCGCCAAGCCGGAGCTGGCTGCACGCCTGAACGCCCTGGCTGATGAGCTGCGCTTCGTGCTGCTCACCTCCAAGGCCAAGGTGGTCGTGGCTGACTCTGCGCCGGAAGGCTCTGTGGCGACCGAGCGTGATGACCTGTGGCTGAGCGTGGCCCAGTCTGCCGCCGCCAAGTGCGACCGCTGCTGGCACCACGTAGAAGATGTGGGCACCATCGCGGGTCACGAAGAGATCTGTGGCCGCTGCGTCACCAACGTCGAGGGTGACGGCGAAACGCGTCAATTTGCCTGATGAACATGACTCAACATAAAAGCGGCCTGCGTTGGCTGTGGCTGGCGGTGCTGGCCTTTGTTCTGGACCAGGCGAGCAAGCTCGCCGTGGTCAAGTTGCTGCCATTTGGTTACCCGGGGGTGGAGATCACCCCCTTCTTCAACCTGGTTCACGTCTACAACAAGGGCGCCGCATTCAGCTTCCTGGCTGATCAGGGGGGCTGGCAGCGCTGGTTCTTCGCGGTGCTGGCTTTTGCCATCTGTGGATTGCTGATCCACTGGCTGCGCAAGCAGTCGGTGACCCAGCGTTGGAGCGGTATCGCCTATTCACTTATCATCGGCGGCGCCCTCGGCAACGTCTTTGATCGACTGGTGTTGGGCCATGTGGTCGATTTCCTCGACTTCTACTGGCAGCGTGCGCACTGGCCGGCATTCAATCTGGCCGACAGCTTTATCTTTATCGGGGCCGCCATGATTGTGCTGGACGGTTTCCGTGGCGAGAAAAAGGAGCAGGCATGAGCCAGCAGATCACCGCTAACAGCAGCGTGCTGTTCCACTTCTCCATCAAGCTGGAAGATGGCTCGGTGGCCGACAGCACGGCGCTGCACGGCAAACCAGCCCGCCTGCGGATAGGCGATGGCAGCCTGACCCCCACCTTCGAGCAGTGTCTGCTGGGGCTGAGCGAAGGGGAGAGCAAGAGTTTTACTCTGGCGCCGGAAGAGGCCTTTGGTCTCTCCAACCCCGACAACATCTACCATCTGGATCGCGCCAAGTTTGGCGCCGATGTGGAGCCAAAAGTCGGCACTATCATCCTGTTCGATCAGCCCAATGGCAGCGAGCTGCCGGGCATCATCCGGGCGGTAGCCGGGATGTCGGTCACGGTCGATTTCAACCACCCGCTGGCCGGTCATACCGTCACCTTCGAGGTGGAGATCCTGGGCGTTCATGATGAGGAGAAGGTGCATTAATGGATATTCTGCTCGCTAACCCTCGCGGTTTTTGCGCCGGTGTCGATCGTGCCATCAGCATTGTCGAGAGCGCGCTGGAGAAGTTCGGTGCCCCCATCTATGTCCGCCACGAAGTGGTGCATAACCGCTATGTGGTGAACAAGCTGAAAGAGGCTGGCGCAGTCTTCGTCGAGGAGCTGGACGAGGTGCCGGATGACAGCATCGTCATCTTCTCTGCCCACGGTGTGGCCAAGACAGTGCGCGAGATGGCCAAGTCCCGCGCCCTCAAGGTATTTGATGCCACCTGTCCGCTGGTGACCAAGGTTCATATGGAGGTGCATCGAGCCAGCCGCAAGGGCTCCGAGGCGGTGCTCATCGGCCACGCCGGTCACCCCGAGGTGATCGGGACCATGGGGCAGTACGAGAATCGCGAAGGCGGCATGTATCTGGTGGAGACGCCGGAAGATGTCGCCAAGCTCAAGGTGAAGAATCCGGATGACCTCTGCTTTGTCACCCAGACCACCCTGAGCGTGGATGAGACCTCTGACGTCATCGATGCGTTGCGCAAGTACTTCCCCAAGATCCAGGGGCCGCGCAAGGACGATATCTGCTACGCCACCCAGAACCGTCAGGATGCGGTGCGGGAGATGGCAGGGCTGGTGGACGCCATGTTGGTGGTGGGGTCTCGCAACTCCTCCAACTCCAACCGTCTGCGCGAGCTGGCCGAGAAGGTGGGCGCCAGAGCCTATCTTATCGACGATGCGTCGATGATTGAGGCGAGCTGGCTGGAAGGCGTGAAGGCGATTGGCGTCACCGCTGGCGCATCCGCCCCCGAGGTGCTGGTGCAGTCTGTGATTGCCCGCCTGCGCGAGCTGGGTGGCAAGGTGGTCGCCGAGCATCCTGGCCGTGAAGAGAACGTAGTCTTTGAGGTTCCTCCCGAACTTAGAATAATTTGAGTGCAGCCAGGAAGGCTTAAGAATAAAGTGTGTTGATAATGACGCCGGGTTTGTTCATGAGACAGGCTCGGCGTTAAACTTATGCAGCAGTCTGTCACCAAGGATGGGATATGATTGGATACTTTCGTGGCTTTTCTCTTATTGAGTTGATGATTGTCATCGCCATCGTGGCGATTCTTGGCACCATCGCTTATCCCGCCTATCAGCAATATGTGCTGACCAGTCATCGTGTCGAAGCCAAGAGCATGCTGCTCAATGCGGCCAATCGGCAAGAAACCTATTTCATGGATTTCAATCAGTATGCATCCTCTGCTGCTGCTCTTGGTATCAGTAGTGCATCTGAGAATGGTCTGTATCAATTATCCATTGCCGTATCAGGCAACACCTACACCTTGTCAGCCAGTGCTGGCTCGACGACAGCCCAAGCCAAAGATACCGATTGCACGGTGTTTTCCATTAATCAGTTGGGTGTCAAAAGTGCCTCTGGTGCAGCTAGCAATAGCTGTTGGGAATAGCCATGGCCATTCATGTTTCATCACATGAGAGGGGATTCAGCCTGCTGGAGGTGATGATCACCGCTGTCATCCTGTCGCTGGGGCTGCTTGGTCTGGTTGCTTTGCAAACCCATTCCAAATTTGCCAGTTATGAAGCTCGTCAGCGTACTATTGCCAGCTGGTTGGCTAACGATATGGTTGAACGAGTACGGATAAATCGCGATAGCTGGAGTGCATCCGGTGCAGTGACCGTCAATCTTGCCGCCAACTTGCCACGCCCGACATGCGCCGCTGCAGATGGCACAATCAGCGCGTGCAGTGCTGCAGATTTACGTAACGCCGACCTTCACTACTGGCAACAAGCCCTGCTTGGGGCCAGTGTGTCGGGGGCGGCATCTTCCTTGAATTCCCCGATAGGCTGCGTGGTGCGGCGGGCCAATAATGTATTGGCTGTCGGTATATTCTGGGCTGGCAAACAAGAGATATCTGATGGGGGGGCTGCTGCCGCTGCAGCAACGCTGATCAATGAGTGTCAACTCTCGACAGCAAATAATCTTTCGAGGCGCCAGTTTATTCTGACGACGACTTTATGAATTCTCGCGGTTTCACGCTGGTAGAGTGGCTGGTCGCTATGCTTCTCGGTTTATTTTTGTTGGCGGGGGTATTCACAGTTTTTGTGATGTCTCGCTCCAGCTCTGAAGATGCCTTTGATCAAAGTGAATTACAGGAGAATGGTCGGCTGGCTATTCGACTGATTAGCCAAGATATCAAATGGGCTGGTTTTTTTGGCGCCTATACCGGCCAATCAACTCAGGTTGGCTCCTCACTGTCGCTCAGCACTGGCAGTACCATTTTATCAGCCAGTGATTGTCTGGATGAGCGCTCTGTCGGTAGTTTGCCATCACCTCTTGGGCCAATTCGCGGGCTTTGGGTTTCACGGGTTTCCGCAAGCAAAGGATTGAGTGGTTTTACTTGTATTGATGCCAACGATCGAGTGGCAAACTCCGATGTAATCAGTATCAAGCGACTGGTAGGGCGTCCTATACCAGCATCAGAGGGATTGGATACAAACCGCTTTTATATGGCAACCAATAGTCAGGAGGCGAGAGTCATCAAGGGAAGCGAAACCAGACCACTCTTTGGTGCCAATAATGAGAGCCAGATCTGGGAATACCAGCACTACATTTATTACCTGTCACAAGAAGATGGTATTCCTGTTTTACGCAAGCGCTATTTGACCGTCAATGGTGGCTCTGCTCTGATTGGTGGAGCCATGGCTGAGGGCGTTGAACATATGGTGCTGATGTATGGTGTTGACGATTCCTTGATCCCTGATGGACGCATAGACAGATATATGTCAACGGACCAAATGACAACACAGCGCTGGAATGAGGGGCGAGTATTGGGGGCTCGGCTTTTCTTGCTGATTAGAGCTGCTCGGGAGTCAAGTCGCTATAAGAATAACAATAGCTATCAACTCGGTAATATTACGGTTAATGGTGGTGGTGATGGTTATCGCCGTCTGCTCTTGGAAAGCAGTATTGCATTACGCAATCAACAAATAACCACCCGAGGTGGAACATGAGATTGGTTAAAAAAAACCAGGGTGTAGCATTGATCGTTGCACTGGTTATTCTGGTTCCCTTGACTCTGATTGCGGTGGTCGTCATGCAATCCAGTGGTATGAGTCTGAAGATGGCGGGTTCCAGTGCCAGTTTGCAACGGGCGGAGCACGAAGTTGAAGGTACTCTGGAGTCTGCATTGAGCGATACTTCTCTCTCAACACAAATTGCAACGCAGGCAATTGGTACTTCGGCGGCAATAGGCACTACCACTCCTGCTACTACTTTGACAGTCAATACAGAAAGTGTATGCAAACGAAAATTTGAAGCCAGTAGCCAGAATGTAACGCCAGCTTGTCGTTATGCTGAAGCCACCACATCCAGTGCTTATGGCAAGGTGAATAGCCAAATGACCTTTACTGCCGGGGTAGAACAACCCTTGCTCAGTGCCAATTAGGGAGCGGGTGATGAACATAAGGAACTGTTTGTTTACAAGCTTGCTGGTATTGTGTTGCGGAATATCAGGGGGATCTTTGGCGGTAGGTACTGGCTATTCCGATGATACCGAGTTGTTTATTTATGACTTTGCCAAGGCGGGGGACTTCCGCCCTAAGGTGCTCTTTATTTTCGATAACTCGGGGAGTATGAAAAATACAACCGAAGTTGCTAAAGAGCCTTATGACTCATCGATAAGTTATCCATCATTAGCTAATGATCCAGATGTTAATAATAGTAATCGCTTCATCTATTTCTCCACTGATGGAAAAGTTCCCACTATCAACAGTACCAAACGTTTTAGTGAGAATTTAAATGCATGTGCGACATCTAAAGGCCCTCTAAATAATGTGGGCCGATTTCAGTCACGAGTTTGGGGATATGAAATATATGATAAAAATAGAAAGGGGCGTTGGCGATCTCTAAATGATTTTGATATTTACAGTATAATAATTGCAGATTGCCAGCAAGATATTGATGAGCAAGACGCAAATAATCAATATTCAGGTCCATATTCAACATATATTGTTGATGGTTATCCCGTTGACAAGCCAAACCGCACAACGGGAAGCTGGTTTTACACATCAAATGTAGCCAATGCTCTTGCTAGTGGTAGTTCTACCCAGATCTCATTATTTACGGCAAATTATGTCCGTTGGTATTACGGTAGTACAGGTGTGTCAACACAAACTCGATTAAAAGTTGCTCAGGATGCAGTCAAAGAACTGGTTTTGGCTACGCCAGCTGTCGATTTTGGTCTGGCTGTTTTTAACTACAATGATGGCAATGAACCAGGTAGTAGAAATGGCGGAAGAATAATCCGCAATATTGTAGGTAACGATGCCATCCTCACCTCTGGTAAAAGCGGTGCGCAGGATTTGATTGACAAGGTAAATAGTTTGAGCTCTGACACTTGGACTCCCTTGTGTGAAACATTATATGAATCATATAGATACTTTGGCGGTTTGGGGGTGTACTTTGGTGACGATGATGTAAATCGTACTCCCAAGCGGGATAGCAATGCTGAAGTAACATCGGGTATATATAAAACCCCCTATGATAAATGTTCCAATAATGGTTATATCATCTATATGACAGATGGTGAACCAACCAATGATAAAGCAGCCGATTCCCTTGTTGCCAACCTGATCAGTACGTTATCTACAGAGGATAAGGTTGCTTATGGCGGCTTGGTTAGTTATGGGTCTTCTGGTGAAAAAAGCTATCTTGCTGCACTTGCCGGATATATGAAAAACAATGATGTAAACACCTCGGCTATAGGCAAACAAACAGTCACAACATTCACCGTGGGTTTTGGAGATGAAGCAATTAAGGGGGCCGGTGCATTATTGGCAGAGACCGCTCGTCGTGGTGGGGGTAAATACTATCCAGCAACCGATGCAACCCAACTTAACGAAGCATTAAAATCATCATTGCTAGCTATCTTGAAAATGAATACCTCGTTGGTCTCTCCCGCCATTGCCACTAATAACTTTGACCGTACTCGCAGTCTGAATAATATTTATTATGCAATGTTTGAGCCTGGTTCTGGTCCACGATGGAAGGGCAATCTTAAAAAGCTGGTTCTGAATCCAGATAAGGGTTATGTAGTCGATCAGAGTGGCTTACCTGCGATATCCAGTGATGGAACAATTCTTGAGTCAGCAAGAACCTATTGGTCATCCACCAGTGATGGTAACAAGGTTGCCGAGGGTGGGGTACAAGAGATGCTGGCAGCTAAAACCAATCGCAATCTTTATGTTATGCCCCCTTCCACTAATACATTAACTCCCTTTAGCAAGTCTGCTCTTGAGGGCATGGCAGGCGGGGCGACGCAGCTACGCACTGTCATGAAGCTTGATAGTGCTGATAGCATGGATGACCTGCTTAATTGGACCAAGGGGATTGATGCGTTTGATGAGAATCAGGATGGTGATAGAACAGATAATCGGGAGCATATTCTTGGTGACCCGTTGCATTCACGGCCATTAGTGATCAACTACGGTTGTACAACGTCGACAGGACAGACTACATGTACACCTGACTTGCGCATTGTGATGGGAAGTAATGCCGGCTTCTTGCATATGTTTAAAGACAGCGGCACCACGGTTGATGAAAGCTGGGCCGTTATGCCTTATCAATTTATCGCGAATCAGAAAGCGCTGCGAGAGAACCTGGACTCATCAGTGCATCTCTATGGTGTGGATGCATCGCCTACAGTGCTGGTCAATGAGCAAGTAAAAGATGGTCATATCAAGTCGTCACAAGGTGACAAGGTGTGGTTATTTACCGGGCTGCGCGGTGGTGGCAAGGCCTATTATGCGTTGAATATATCTAATCCGGACTCCCCTTCGCTGATGTGGCGGTTGGATAAAAACAGCGCCGGTTTCAGCAAACTGGGTGAGACCTGGTCGATCCCCGAGGTTGCGTTTATTCCCGGTTATTACACAGAAACCAATGGTAAAAAAACCTATAAGCCAGTCCTGATATTCTCTGGAGGTTATGATCAGGCCAAGAGCTATTTGGGCCAGGGGGCTGAAGACAGTGAAGGGTTGGGTATTTATATCGTGGATGCTGAGGCCGGTACGCTATTGTTCAGCTTTACCCCGGATGCGGCCAGTGCAACCAACAAACAGGTTGCAGGCATGGTTTATAGCATGCCTGGCTCTGTTTCTGTGCTGGACAGCGATGGAGATGGTGTATCTGATCGGGTTTATGCGGGTGATACCGGCGGCCAGATCTGGCGCATCGACATGAAGGGGACAGAAAAATCCAAATGGACGGCCATCAAATTTGCCAGTTTGGGAAATGCACATTTAAGTGGAACTGCCAAGAAGCTGGAAGATGATCGCCGTTTCTTTACCCAGCCCGTATTGGTGCGCACCATTAATAAAGGTTGGAAGTATGATGGTACAAATTATCTTTACAGTGAGCGTCCGTTTGATGCCGTATTGATAGGCAGTGGTGATAGAAACCGCCCCTCCTCGGAGGCGACAACCCAAAATGTGTATGTGATGCTACGTGACTACAATGTTAATCCAACCTTGTTTGGGGCAACGTCTGAACCAGCTGTGCCATCAAGTATCACACTGAACGATCTCTACGATGTGACCAGCGATCCCTTTACGGGTTTGAATGAAGAGCAGATTGTAAACACCACCAAGGCGTTGACCAGCAAGTTGGGATGGAAATTCTGGCTCAATGAAAGCGGTGAAAAATCAATGGGGGCTGGTTTGGTGTTGCAAGGCAAGCTCTATTTCACCTCCTTCTTGCCTCAGGTACAGGACTTCCAACAATGTACGATTCAATCGATCGGTGCCATGCGCCAATATATGATTGATATGCACTATGGCACTTCTTTCAAATATGTACTGGATAACAACAATCAGGAAGTTATTCAGCGTTACGTAGAGGTGCAAAATAAGGTTGCTGATGATCTGGTTATTCATGGTGGGGATGATGGCCGGATCAGGATTATAGGTGGTGCTCCGGGCAAGGAGGTCATCCTCAAAGATGATGGGAAGGGAGAGCCTGAGCGCTGTACCGGTGAAGGAGAATGCTCACAAGGTGCGGAAGAGGCAAAAATGGATATGTCTCCCAAGAAAATCTATCTGTATGAAGGAGAACAGGGATGAAACGCATGCTGCTCTGGTGTGTGAGCTTGCCCTTGTTGGTTCATGCCCAAACGGAAGACATAAAATGTTATGTCACTCTGGAAGGTGGCGTGCAGATGGTGTTGCAGCAACCGGTAACTGATACGAGCAAGGCAAATCTGGTCAGGGTGTTTAAACAGAAAGGTTATGAGATTGATGGGGTGGTACATCTTGTCACAGAGGTAATCGAGTGCGTTCCTTTGGCGGCTACCTTTTCGCTGGCTGATGCAAAAAAACAAGATGAAATCCAACCCAGATAACGTTGGTTATTGAGTAGGGTAAAGGGGCTAAGAACAACTCAGCCCCTTTTTTTCGCTTCTGCTTCTGCCGGATGGGGAAACGATGATATCGACTCGAGGTGCCTGGTCGATACAAAACCGGAGTGTCATGTTGGTGCCAATCGCAGTGCCATCTGGACTGAATCGCACAAATTGTCGATTGGCCGTCACGGTATGTTTTTCAAGAAAGGGTTCTGTTGCTGATAACAAGATATCGCCATTTGCAATATCGAACTGGCGATCCTGATTGATGTCGAGAAAGACAAGCATGCGCTGGGCGCCAGCTTGATTTGCGAGTACGCAGCTTTCTTTTGTGGAGTTCCTGACAGGCATGGCAAGACATGCCGTGACGGGTTGCTGCTGTGTGATGGCTTGTCGTTGGCCGAAGATCAGGTGGTCCTGCAGGTTTCTTGTGTAGATGTCGCTGTCGGTAGATGTCAGCAGATTTGCCAATGACGGCAGTCCTAATGTCAGCAGGATGGTTGTCAGGCTTGCCGATATCAAAAACTCAAGCAGGGTAAATCCATTTCGTGCCATAGCGTATGAGTCCTTATTCAAAGGAGACTCTAAGCATAGCTATTGGATTGAAATGGATCCTTTTGTGCTCGTGTGTGTTTCGCGGTAGTTAATGCTGGTCATGGACATACTGCACCACTTGCCTGGCTATGGGCACGCCCGGCAGGCATAACTTCAATCTGAACGCCCTTTTCGCCGCTTACACAGAGTGAAAAGATGACCTCGCTGTCAGACGTAATGGTGCCATCTGGGGTGAAGCGCAGCGCCTGTGCATCTGCAGAAATGGCCAGTTCTGCAGGAAACTCTGGACTTGCCGTCAGAGTTGTTTCGCTGCCATTGAGCTTCTGATCGCTATTAGTATCGATAAAAGCGATCTGCCGGGTCGCTCCATTTTGATTGGCAGTAACGCACTCTTCTACAGAATTATTGATAGTGGTCAGGCAGAGAGTAACCGTTTGCTGGTTAGAGATAGCCTGTTGTCTGGCATAGTTTAAGTGGTTGAGAAGGCTTTTTTCCTAGGTCGCCAAATTATTGCTGCCAAGCAGGTTAGAGAGGGAAGGAATACCAATTCCCAACAGAATGACGCCCAGCGCAATGGCTATCATCAACTCCATCAGGGTAAATCCGGCGTTTTTCATATCTGCGAAGGCCTGTCGTTCCGTGACTATCTACAGCTTATCCTTCCCGCAGGTTGCTGTCACACGGTTACGCCTGTCTTGAACTGGCAGATTGCCCCCCTTTTCTTTATCATTCCCCATCATTTTCGAATTCAAGATGCATCGCCATGGCAAAAGCCCTCTCTCTGATGCTTGCCCAGTTGAATCTGACGGTAGGCGCCATCGAAGATAACACTGACAAAGTGCTCGCTGCTGCGGCTCAGGCCGAACAGCAAGGTGCCGATCTGCTCGTCTGCTCCGAGCTGGCCCTGACCGGTTATCCACCGGAAGATCTGCTGCTGCGCGCCGATCTGATGATGCGGGTCGAAGCCGCGTTGGCTCGTGTTGCCGAATGGCAGGGCAACTGTGCCATTTTGGTGGGGCATCCCTGGCGTGAAGGGGAGGCGCTCTACAACGCGGCGTCACTCTATGAGCAGGGCAAGCTGATTGCCCGTTACTTCAAGCAGGACTTGCCCAACTACGGCGTGTTTGATGAGAAGCGCTACTTCACCGCGGCAACCGAGACCTGCGTGGTGCCGTTCCGTGGTCACCAGCTGGGGCTGCTCATCTGTGAAGATCTGTGGCAGCCGGGCCCGGCGCTGGCCGCCAAGGCGGCGGGTGCCGAGCTGCTGCTCACCATCAATGCGTCGCCCTATGATCAGGAGAAACCCTGGATCCGCCGCGAGCTGATGGCGGAGCGCTGCGATCAGACCGGTCTGCCGCTGGTCTACCTCAATCAGGTGTGCGGTCAGGATGAGCTGATTTTCGACGGCTGCTCCAAGGTGTTCAGTAGCCAGGGCGAGTTGACTCACAAGCTGGCCCCGTTTGCCGAAGAGCTGGCGCTGGTACGTTTTGCTGATGGCCAGCCGGTGAAAGAGTGTGAACCGGCTGCGCCGCTTGAGCCGTTGGCAGAGACCTATCAGGCGCTGGTGCTGGCAGTGCGCGACTACGTTACCAAGAACGGCTTCCACGGCGCTGTGCTGGGTCTCTCCGGTGGGATCGACTCGGCGCTGACGCTGGCCATCGCGGCCGATGCCATCGGGGCCGACAAGGTGCAGGCGGTGATGATGCCGTTCCGCTACACAGCACAGATGAGTGTGGAAGATGCCAAGGAGCAGGCCGAGCGGATGGGGGTTGAGTTCAACATCATCTCCATCGAGCCGATGTTCGAAGGATTTATGACCCAGCTGGCGCCGCTTTTTGAAGGCACCGCCCGCGATACGACCGAAGAGAACCTGCAGGCCCGCTGCCGCGGCGTGCTGCTGATGGCGCTCTCCAACAAACGTCGTCGTATCGTGCTGACCACTGGCAACAAGAGCGAAATGGCAGTCGGTTATGCCACGCTGTACGGTGACATGGCGGGCGGTTTCGACGTGCTGAAAGATGTGCCCAAGACGCTGGTTTTCAAGCTGTGCGAATATCGCAACTCGGTTGACTACGTGATCCCGCAGCGGGTTATCGACCGCCCCCCTTCGGCAGAACTGGCGCCGGATCAGGTGGATCAGGACAGCCTGCCGCCATACGACATCCTCGATGCCATCCTCAAACGTTACGTGGAAGAGGATGCCTCGGTCGCCGACATGGTGGCAGAGGGCTTCGAGGAGGCGGTGGTGCGCAAGGTGATCCGCCTCGTGGACCTCAACGAATACAAGCGCCGTCAGGCGGCGGTTGGGCCCCGCATTACGGCTCGCAACTTTGGTAAGGATCGCCGTTACCCCATTACATCCGGGTTCGGCAAACAGAACTGGTAAGGAGTCACCATGAAGAAGATTGAAGCCATCATCAAACCGTTCAAGCTGGACGATGTGCGCGAGGCCCTGGCCGAGATCGGCATCAACGGCATGACCGTATCCGAAGTCAAAGGCTTCGGCCGCCAGAAGGGCCATACCGAGCTCTATCGCGGCGCCGAATATATGGTCGACTTCCTGCCGAAAGTGAAGGTGGAGCTGGTGGTGCAGGACGAGGATCTCGATGCCTGTCTGGAAGCGATCCAGAACACCGCCCGTACTGGCAAGATTGGTGATGGCAAGATCTTCGTCTGCGAGGTGGAGCGTGTCATTCGTATCCGTACCGGCGAAGAGAACGAAGACGCGATCTGACCTTGGCTATCTCTTTACCTGACCAGAGGCGTGAAGCGCGACCTCATTTGATGGGGTGGATGCGTTTTGCTGTGGTCGCCAGCCTGTTGGCGGGCCTGACCGCCTGTAGTACCCGTCCACCGGCTCAGCCGGAGAATCTGTGCCAGATCTTTCGCGAGAAGCCTGACTGGCACAAGGCCGCGCTCAAGATGAACGAGAAGTGGGGGACGCCGATCCATGTGGTGATGGCCATGATGTATCAGGAGTCCTCTTACGTACATGATGCCCAGCCGCCGATGCAGTATTTCCTCTTCATCCCGACCGGGCGGGCCAGTTCGGCTTATGGTTATGCTCAGGTCAAAGATGAAACCTGGGTGGATTACCAGCGGGAAACCGGCAACAGCTGGAGTGACCGCGATGACTTTGCCGACGCCATCGATTTTATGGGTTGGTACACTAACAAGGCCCAGCGGCTAAATGGCACCTCCAAGTGGGATGCCTATGGCCAGTACCTCAACTATCACGAAGGGTGGGGTGGCTACCGGCGTGGCAGCTATCGCAGCAAGGGGTGGTTGATGAAGACCTCTCGCAAAGTGGAAGCTCGCGCCCAGCGCTACGGCGCCCAGTACCGTCAATGCAAGGATCAGCTCTCCCGTGGGGGCTGGTTCTGGTAACCAAATCAGGAGTCAGAAATGCCGTTATTGGACAGTTTTACCGTTGACCACACCCGTATGGAAGCGCCAGCGGTGCGTGTGGCCAAGACCATGCAGACCCCGAACAAGGACACTATTACCGTGTTCGACCTGCGTTTCTGTGTGCCGAATCAGGAGATCCTCTCCGAGCGCGGTATCCATACGCTGGAGCACCTGTTCGCCGGTTTTATGCGTGATCACCTGAACGGCAACGGCGTGGAGATCATCGACATCTCCCCCATGGGTTGCCGTACCGGCTTCTACATGAGCCTGATCGGCGCGCCGGACGAAGCCCGTGTTGGCGCAGCCTGGCAGGCGGCCATGAGCGACGTGCTGACCGTGCAGGATCAGGCCAAGATCCCCGAGCTGAACGAGTATCAGTGCGGCACCTACAGCATGCACTCGCTGGAAGAGGCGCACGCCATCGCCCGTCATGTGCTGGAGCGCGGTATCGGCGTCAACCACAACGACGAGCTGGCCCTGCCGGAAGAGAAGCTGAAGAGTCTGTGAGGCTGATGAGCTGTCGCTCATCGGATAACCTCTTCAGGGAATGTTAAAAGAGCCGGTCAGCCATGCTGACCGGCTCTTTTTATTCCGCCTGATCGCGGTTATGGGGATGACTTGCTCCCCTTGCCAACTCTGATTAGGATGGTTTTTGACCTGAACCTGTTGGCGGAGGTGTGACGATGAAAGGGATATTGCTGCGTTGGCTGGCCCGTTACGATGCATGGTGCGAGGAGTGGGGGCTCACTCAGGAGAACCGGCGCTGCTGCACGCCGGTTCGTTATGATGATGATTCAAGCAAAGAGCGAGCTTGCGCAGAAGAGGCTGAGCTCAATCAAAATTGCGGGTCACGGCACCGGTAACGCTGTTGTACTCGAAGCCGAGGCCGTTTCGATAATCCGGGTTGGTCTGGAAGCGGTTGATTGAGTCGCGCAGGATATAGCGGCAGTTGAAGTGTTTCTCGTTGCCTTCATCCTCATCTTGATGGCCTGAACCGACTTGTGTGGATAGATAATCAAACCCTTCTGGGATATTCACAGCGTTGGGAGTTATGGGGGTGACCGTTTGGTCTCCATCAAGCAGGTCATTGAATAGCAATTCACAGTCATCATCATTGTTGACCGATATATGGTTACCTGAGCCCGGCTGATATGGTTTATCGCTTCCCGCACTCCCTTGGTCTTCCTTCGAGCCCGTTGGCCAACCATATCGATTGATATCCACATCGCCTTTACCAAAGCTGCTCAGGTTGTAGAGCGCGATCGCTTGCCCCTGTACTTTCACTGCCCAGCCAGCATGAGCCAGCTGAACAGCACTGGCAAAGCTGCCAGCAGTCGCCGAGACCGTGCTTTTCAGGGCATCATCCTTGATATTGATAAAGCGTGGCAGGGCGGTGACGGCCAGGATCCCCAGCACTATGATCACCAACACCAGTTCAATCAGGGTAAAGCCGTTGTTTCTGTTGTTCATCATGTTCAATGACCCATTAAATACCGCAAACAGGTGTGAGTGATATGCAGCTGATAGATACCCATTGCCATCTCGACTTTCCGGTGTTCGACCAAGACAGGGAGGCGCTGCTGGCCCGTTGTCGGGCATTAGGGGTGACGGAGTATATCATTCCTGCCATCGCAGAGGATAACTGGACTCGTGTGATGGCACTGGCAGATCAGCATGACGGCCTCTTTTATGGTCTGGGCATTCATCCCTGGTATGCCGGTGAGCAGCGTGAGGGGGTGATGGAACGGCTGCGAGCGCTGGTGATGAGCCAACCTGCTAGGCTGGTGGCTATCGGTGAGTGTGGGCTGGACCTCCGTTCTCACGTGCCGCAGGAGGGGCAGCTTGCGCTGTTTGAGGCTCAGATCCGGCTGGCTGCAGATGCCGGGCTCCCCCTGATGATCCACTCGGTGCGCGCCAATGACACTGTGGCCAAGCTGTTGCGCCGCTTCAAGCCGCCTCGTGGTGGGGTGATCCATGCTTTCAGCGGTTCGTTGCAGCAGGCGGAGGCCTTCTGGCAACTGGGCTTTCGACTCGGGGTGGGCGGGGTAATCAGTTTTGAACGGGCGAACAAGACGCGAGAGGTATTTCGGGCTATGCCGCTCGAGGCCCTGGTGCTGGAAACCGATTCGCCAGATATGCCGTTGCAAGGCGTACAAGGCTCCCGAAATACACCGGAAGCTCTGCCGAAAATAGCGGAAATATTGATGACATTGCGGGATGAACCATCGGCAGATGTTGCCAAGGTGTTATTTGAAACTGCCCAACATATTTTCCATCACGACCAATAGCCATGAAACAAATTCGCAACACCTGATTGAGTTGTCAGGAAAAAAAATGAGCGTAAAAATCGTTTGCTGTCTAATTTTGTGACACTTGGACATTTTGATAACGATAAAATGTGACCAGCATTCTATTTTATCGGACTTTAATTAGTATAATGCGCTCCCCTTGATTAGTTGGGTTTAATAACAACTCGCTAACAAGCCAGGTGCTACTAGAGGAAGATAATAATGAATTTGTTCATGGGTCTGGTAGGGATGGCGACGCTCGTCCTTATCGCGGTGCTGTTCTCCAGCAATCGCAAGGCAATCAACGTTCGTACCGTTGTCGGTGCGTTCGCAATTCAAGCCGGTCTGGGGGCGTTTGTACTCTATGTTCCGGTTGGTCGCGATATCCTGGTCGGCGTATCCGACGCGGTATCCAGCGTGATCAGCTACGGCCAGAACGGGATCGACTTCCTGTTTGGCGGTCTGGTCAGCAACAAGATGTTTGAAGTGTTCGGTGGCGGCGGCTTTGTCTTTGCCTTCCGTGTTCTGCCGGTCATCATCTTCTTCTCTTCCCTGATAGCAGTGCTCTACTACCTGGGCATCATGCAGATGGTCATCAAGTTGCTGGGCGGCGGTCTGCAGAAAGTACTGGGTACTTCCCGCACCGAATCCCTCTCTGCAACCGCCAACATCTTCGTCGGTCAGACCGAAGCGCCGCTGGTGGTTCGTCCCTACATCGCCAAGATGACTGACTCCGAGCTGTTCGCCGTCATGTGTGGTGGTCTGGCTTCCGTTGCCGGTTCCGTACTGGCCGGTTACGCCTCCATGGGCGTGAAGATGGAGTACCTGATCGCTGCCTCCTTCATGGCTGCGCCGGGTGGTCTGCTGTTCGCCAAACTGCTGGTTCCCGAGACCGAGACCCCGAACTACGACGAAAGCTCTGCTGATGCCGAGCTGGATGACAAGCCTGCCAACGTCATTGACGCTGCTGCTGCTGGCGCTTCTGCCGGTATGCAACTGGCCCTGAACGTCGGCGCGATGCTGCTGGCCTTCATCGGTCTGATCGCCATGATCAACGGCATCTTCTCCGGTATGGGTGGCTGGTTCGGTTATCCGCAACTCTCTCTGGAACTGCTGCTGGGTTGGATCTTCTCCCCGCTGGCCTTCCTGATCGGTGTGCCCTGGAATGAAGCAGTGGTTGCTGGTTCCTTCATCGGTCAGAAGCTGGTAGTGAACGAGTTCGTGGCTTACCTGAACTTCGCTCCGTACCTGAAAGACGAAGTGCTGATCAACGGTGTGGCCATGTCCGATCACACCAAGGCGATCATCTCCTTCGCGCTGTGTGGTTTTGCCAACCTCTCCTCTGTTGCCATCCTGCTGGGTGGTCTGGGGTCCATGGCGCCGAACCGCCGCGGCACCATTGCACGCTTTGGTCTGAAAGCCGTACTGGCTGGCTCTCTGTCCAACCTGATGTCTGCCACTATCGCAGGCTTCTTCCTGGCACTGTCCGGCATGTAATCGCCGCCTGACTGACAGGGTATAAACACGAACGCCACGGCATCTGCCGTGGCGTTCGCGTATGGAGCGGTGACAACCGTTTTCCTATCTAAACTAATAATAAAATGAGTCAAATCGGAGGTTATATGAATGAAGTGCTACTGGCGATGGTGGCCGGCTTTATAGTTGGTTTGTTGTTTTCTTTCCTCAAATTGCCGATCCCGGCGCCTCCCGTTTTGTCCGGGGTGATGGGGATTGTCGGGGTCTATCTGGGGGGATTGGCCTACTCCTGGATCCTGACCCGTTTCTTTTCGTAAGGCTTTTTTAGACCTGGATTTGTCAGATGTGAGGTACCTCTGAAATTGGCAAATCCGGCTTGCAAACAGGGGGTATCTCGGCTGAAATAGGCGTTGCCAGCAGGGTGCTGGCAATGACTAATACTCGATGAAATCGGGTGTTGGCGGTCAAATGGAATTGATTGGGAAGTCGGGTCAGATGTTGTCGGCCTTTCTCAAGTCTTCATGGAACCAAGTCCGCACTTTTGTAAGAAAGTGACAGGGCTCTTGCCTTATTTACAGTCGCAGTGCCTGCAGGGTGTTTTGAATAGCATCCCGATAGTGCCGGTGCCTTCGCACTGTAATTCCATTCCCGTATAGCTGGGGATTACTGCCTGTGCATCCATCGCTGGATGGTATGGTGGTGCCCGGTTATCTGGATTAAATCGAGACTTTGGAGAACAGAATGACTGATCTGAAAGTGGCCGCTCAGCGCGCTCTGAACCTGATGGACCTGACCACCCTGAACGATGACGACACCGATCAGAAGGTGATCGACCTGTGCCATAAGGCCAAGTCACCGGCTGGCCTGACCGCCGCCGTCTGCATCTACCCCCGTTTTATCCCTATCGCTCGCAAGACCCTGCGTGAGATCGGCGCTGCCGACGTACGCATTGCGACCGTGACCAACTTCCCGCACGGCAACGACGACATCGAGATCGCCGTGGCCGAGACCCGTGCCGCGGTCGCCTACGGTGCCGACGAGGTGGACGTAGTGTTCCCGTACCGCGCCTTCATGGCTGGTAATGAACAGATCGGTTTTGATCTGGTCAAAGCCTGTAAAGAGGCCTGCGGTGCCAACGTGCTGCTGAAAGTGATCATCGAAACCGGCGAGCTGAAAGAAGAGGCGCTGATCCGTCGCGCTTCCGAAATCTGTATCGATGCCGGTGCCGACTTCATCAAGACCTCCACCGGCAAGGTGCCGGTCAATGCGACCCCAGAAGCGGCACGCATCATGATGGAAGTGATCAAGGCCAAGAATCCGAAAGTCGGCTTCAAGCCTGCCGGTGGCGTGAAAGATGCCGCCGTTGCCGGTCAGTATCTGGCCATGGCCGAAGAGATCCTCGGCAACGACTGGGTATCCGCCCGAACCTTCCGCTTTGGTGCATCCAGCCTGCTGGCCAGTCTGCTGGCCACTCTGGGGCATGGCGACAAGCCAGCCAACACCAGCGGTTACTAATAGGTTGATGAGAGGGCGGACTGCTGTCCGCCCTGTTAGCCCCCACCATGCGGTGTGCGGGCAAGGATTCAGGCTTGTGTAACGCCAGCAATGGCGGAGGGAATGAAAGATGTTTTTGCCTCAAGAAATTATTCGCAAGAAGCGCAACGGTGAAGCGCTCAGTACCCAAGAAATTCAATTCTTCGTTCAGGGCATTACCAACAACACCATCGGTGAGGGGCAGATTGCCGCCCTGGCGATGGCGGTCTACTTCAAAGACATGACCATGGATGAGCGGGTTGCCCTGACCTGCGCCATGCGCGACTCCGGCATGGTGCTGACCTGGGATCACCTCAATCTGGGTGGCCCGATTGTCGACAAACACTCCACCGGCGGTGTGGGTGATGTGGTCTCTCTGATGCTTGGCCCGATGGTCGCTGCCTGTGGCGGTTTCGTGCCGATGATCTCCGGTCGTGGCTTGGGCCACACCGGCGGTACCCTCGACAAGCTGGATGCCATTCCCGGCTACCAGACCTCGGTCGACAACGACCGTTTCCTGAAAGTGGTGAAAGAGGCGGGTGTCGCCATCATCGGCCAGACCGGCGATCTGGCCCCCGCTGACAAGCGTATCTATGCAGTACGGGACATCACCGCCACCGTCGAATCCATCGCCATGATCACCGGCTCCATCCTCTCCAAGAAGCTCGCCTCCGGGCTCGAAGCGCTGGTGATGGATGTGAAAGTGGGCTCCGGCGCCTTTATGCCAACCTTCGAAGCCTCCGAAGAGCTGGCCAAGAGCATTGTGGCCGTGGCCAACGGTGCCGGTTGCCGCACCTCTGCGCTCTTGACCGATATGAACCAGGTGCTGGCCTCCAGCGCCGGTAACGCGGTGGAAGTACGTGAAGCGGTGCGTTACCTGACAGGTGAATACCGCAACCCGCGGATCCACGAAGTGACCATGGCGCTGTGCGCCGAGATGCTGATCTCCGCCGGTCTTGCCAGCGACGAGCGCGATGCCCGCACCAAGCTGCAGGCGGTGCTGGATAACGGCAAGGCAGCCGAGATCTTCGGTCGCATGGTGACTGGTCTCGGTGGCCCGGCCGATTTTATGGAGCGTTATGACGCTTACCTGCCCAAGGCTGCCATCGTGCGCCCGGTCTTCGCGGCCAACAGCGGTTTCGTGACCGCCATGGATACACGCGAGCTGGGTCTGGCCGTGGTGGCGATGGGCGGTGGTCGCCGCGCTGCCGGTGACAAACTTGATTATGCGGTCGGTCTGACCGACTTTATCCGCCTGGGTCAAAGTGTTGATGCTGACAAGCCGATCGCGATGATCCACGCTCAGACTGAAGAGCAATATGCTCAGGCTGCCAGCATGGTGCAGGCGGCTGTCCGGATTGGTGGCGAGCGGCCGGAAGCACTGCCTGAAGTGTACCGCCGTATCACCCTGGCCGATTTGTAACAAGGGGAAGACCCATGAAACGTACCTTTATTCTGATGATGGACTCTTTCGGTATTGGCGCTGCTGCCGATGCCGACAAGTTCGGAGATGTGGGCGCCAACACCCTTGGCCATATCGCCAAGGCGTGTGCGGCAGGTGAAATTGAAGGCCGTGGTGCCCTCAATCTACCCAACCTCAACAAGCTGGGTCTGGGCCACGCTTGCGAGCAGGCTTCCGGCTACTTCCCGGAAGGGCTGAAGAAAGATATCGAGGTGGTCGGTGCCTACGGCTTTGCGCAGGAGCTCTCCTCCGGCAAGGACACCCCGTCCGGTCACTGGGAGATCGCCGGTGTGCCCGTGCTGTTCGAGTGGGGCTACTTCAAGGATCACCACAACAGCTTCCCGCAGGAGCTGCTGGACGCCATCGTCGAGAAGGCTGGTCTGCCGGGCTATCTCGGTAACTGCCACGCCTCCGGTACCCAGGTGCTTGATGATCTGGGCGAAGAGCACATGAAGACCGGCAAGCCGATCCTCTACACCTCCGCCGACTCGGTGTTCCAGATTGCCTGCCATGAAGAGACCTACGGCCTCGAGAAGCTCTATGAGCTGTGCCACATCGTGCGCGAGCTGCTGGAGCCCTACAACATCGGCCGCGTGATTGCGCGTCCGTTCGTAGGTACTGGCAAGGGCAACTTCAAGCGCACCGGCAACCGTCACGACTACTCAGTGCTGCCGCCGGCGCCGACCGTGCTGGATTACATGAAAGATGCGGGCGGTCAGGTGGTCTCCATCGGCAAGATTGCCGACATCTATGCCCAACAGGGCATCACCAAGCAGGTGAAAGGGACCGGTCTGACCGAGTTGTGGGATCGCACGCTGGAAGAGGTGAAAGCGGCCGGTGACAACACCATCGTCTTCACCAACTTTGTGGACTTCGACTCCTCCTACGGCCACCGCCGTGATGTTGCCGGTTATGCCGGTGCGCTGGAGTATTTCGATTCCCGCCTGCCGGAGCTGTTTGAGCTGCTGCAAGATGGCGACGTGGTGGTGCTGACTGCCGACCACGGCTGCGACCCGACCTGGGGTGGTACCGACCACACCCGCGAATACATTCCGGTGCTGTTCTTCGGCAAGCCGGTCAAGGCTGGCTCTGTCGGTCGTCGCGAGACCTTTGCCGATATCGGCCAGAGCATCGCGGCTTACCACGGCCTGCCGAAACTGGCGTACGGTACCAGCTTCCTGTAATTTACCCGCCCGCCACTTCGGCGGCGGGCAATTTATAAAACAATAAAACTCAACCTAGTGTGAAGGAATCAAGAGAATGGCAACTCCTCATATCAATGCGAAAGATGGCGCCTTTGCTGATACCGTGCTGATGCCGGGCGACCCCCTGCGCGCCAAGTACATCGCTGAAACTTTCCTGGAGAACGTCGAGCAGATCTGCGACGTGCGCAACATGTTCGGCTTCACCGGTACCTACAAGGGCCGTCGTATCTCCGTAATGGGCCACGGCATGGGTATCCCCTCCTGCTCCATCTACGCAAAAGAGCTGATCACCGATTACGGTGTGAAGACCCTGATCCGTGTGGGCTCCTGTGGTGCCGTGCGTGAAGACGTGAAACTGCGTGACGTGGTGATCGGTATGGGTGCCTGCACCGACTCCAAAGTAAACCGTCTGCGCTTCAAGGATCACGATTTCGCTGCCATCGCCGACTTCGACCTGGTTGCCAATGCCGTGCAGGCCGCCAAGAACAAGGGCGTTGCCGTGCGCGTCGGTAACATCTTCTCCGCCGACCTGTTCTACACTCCGGACCCCTCCATGTTCGACGTCATGGAAAAATACGGCATCCTGGGTGTCGAGATGGAAGCCGCCGGTATCTACGGCGTGGCCGCAGAGTACGGTGCCAAGGCACTGACCATCTGCACCGTCTCCGACCATATCCGTACCGGTGAGCAGACCACCTCCGAAGAGCGTCAGCTGACCTTCAACGACATGATCGAAATCGCGCTGGATTCCGTCCTGCTGGGGGACAAGTAATTCCTCCGCGAATAAGAAACGGCGGCCTTTTGGCCGCCGTTTTTGTATCTGCTCTCTGGTTGCGCCATCAGTTTTCCGGAGGTGGCGCGGGGGGCGTACTCTTTTTCTTGTGCTTGCGCACCCGCATGTAGTTACGGCGCACGCCGTAGGAGATGAGCACCCCGGCCAGCAGGGCGACCAGCAGCATCAGGCGCTGTTTCTCCTGCACCACCTTGAGCCGGGTGTCCTTGTCTGCCAGCATCTGCTGCTCTTCCAGGGTTATGCGCAGGAAGCCGATGGTCTGCTCGCCATCCCGGATCTCCTGTACGAACTGGATCCGCCCCTTTCCCTGCTCCGGCAGTGACTTGTTATCGCTGCCGATGGGCAGCAGGCTCTCCAGCGGCACCGCCTGCTCAGACTGGGCGAGGGGAATGCCGCGTCCGTCGTAGAGGGTGGCATCGAGGATCTCCGGCTCCGCCGCCAGATCCCGCGCCAGCCGCTCCAGCTCGCTGCTCTTCTCCTCCTTGATCCAGCGTTTCATGTCTCGGGCGGCATAGGCGACCAGCGCCTGCGCCCGGTTGCGCGCTTCGCTGTGCAGCGAGGCTTGGCTTTCACCTTGCATATGGATAAGCACACCGAACACCCAGCATCCGAGCAGGATACCGGCACCCAGGCTGAGAACACGTTTGATGGGAAGATGACGCTGCAAGCGCGAGACCTCATGGTAACAAGGAGTGGCGGGATCTTGGCGCTTGCCTGTACAAAAAGCAATACGCTACTCTGGGCCAGCATTGTTAACCCCCCTGATCACCAAGGAAGGCGTATCCCTTATGTTGTTGTCCCGGCTCCCCCCTCTGTTATCCGATTGGCCCGCGTTGTTGTCCGGCTCACCCTGTTGGCAGCTCCACGCAGATGCGTTGCAACCGACAGAGACTCCGCAGGCTGGCGGCTGGTTGGTGCTGTTTGGCAAGGGGCTGGGCGCCTCCCATCTGGCGCGTCTGTCGCCACTGTTGGCTGCGCAGGAGTTGGCGGCCACCCTCTATCCTCCCACCGAGGTGGCAGGCGTGCCGTTGCTGCTGCTTGGCTGCGATCGCTTCTCTTCCGAGTTGGTGGCCGAGCTCAAGAGCGGTGAGTGGGAGATCGATCTCTGCCATCTGCCCGCGCTACCGACCCTGAACGAGCCCGGCCTGCTGGTGATGGACATGGACTCCACCGCGATCCGCATCGAGTGCATCGACGAGATTGCCCGGCTTGCCGGGGTTGGCGAGCAGGTGGCGGCAGTGACGGCCGCAGCCATGCAGGGCCAGCTGGAGTTTTCCGACAGCCTGCGCAATAGGGTGGCCCTTCTGGCAGGGGCGCCGGTCACCATTCTCGACGAGGTGGCGGCATGGATGCCCTGGATGCCGGGCTTGCAGCTGATGGTCGATACCCTCAAAGGGGCGGGTTGGAAGGTGGCCATTGCCTCCGGCGGTTTTACCCGTTTTGCTGGCCAGTTGCAGCGCGATCTGGGGCTCGATGCCATCTTCGCCAACGAGCTGGCGGTGGAAGGGGAGCTACTGACGGGCAAGGTGAGCGGGCGCATCGTCGATGCCAGCGTCAAGGCAGAGGTGTTGCAGCAGCTTGCTCAGGAGTACGGCATTGCTGCCGCCCAGACCGTGGCCATCGGCGATGGTGCCAACGATCTCAAGATGATGGGGGTCGCTGGCCTTGGCATCGCCATTCACGCCAAACCGCTGGTGCGGGCGCAGGCGGCGGCCACCCTCAAGCATCACGATCTGGAGGGGGTGATTTGCCTGCTGGCGGCGCGGGCCTGCAGCGAGCAACGCTGGGACAAGCGCTAACAGTGTTTCAAGGAGGAAACCAATAAAAATGGAATTGTTGCAGCAGTCTCTGTTTATCCCCTGTGGCGCCCATCAATTGCATGTGCGCCACATCAAACCCCGGGTCGCCGTGCATGGCGAGCCGATCCTGATGGTGCATGGCGCCATCGAGAACGGCCGGATCTTCTATACCGAATCGGGCAAGGGGCTGGCCTGCTTTCTGGCCCGTCACGGCTATCAGGTCTATGTGGCTGATCTGCGGGGGCGGGGGCTCAGCACTCCGGCTATAGCCGAGCAGGCAGAGCACGGTCAGCATGAGCTGATCACCGAGGATCTGCCCGCCCTGCAGCGCTGGATTGCCGAGCGCCATCATGGCTTCAAGGTTCATTGGGTGGCCCACTCCTGGGGCGGTGTCATTATGGCCTCGACCCTGGTGCGCTTCCCCGAGCTGGCGGAGCAGGTGGCCAGCCTGCTGTTTTTTGGCACCAAGCGCGGCGTGTCGGTGCACAATCCCGAGCGTTGGCTGAAGGTGGATCTGATCTGGAATCGGCTGGCCCCCTGGCTGGCCCGCCGCCGTGGGTTTCTGGCTGCTCGCACTCTGAAGATCGGTGCTGACGACGAGCCGCTGCGCTATCTGCAGGAGACCATCCCCTGGGTCAAGTGCGGCCCTTGGCAGGATCCTCACGACGGTTTTGCCTATGACGAGGCGGCGGCACGGGTCAACTGGCCACCGCTCTGGATGATTTCGGCCAAAGCGGACAAGGTTCTGGGTCACCCGACCGATGTGCGCCGCTTCAGCGACGAGATGGGATCGGCCACGCGTCACACCCGATTGGGGCGGGATAACGGCAACCGCCTCGATTATGACCACATCAATATGCTGACCGCCCCGCAGGCCCAGGAGGATCACTTTCCCCAGATCCTCGATTGGCTGCTCAACCCGCAGGCGGCATGACAAAAAACAGGGCGCCTCGAGCGCCCTGTTTCATTTCTGTCTGTTCCGGATCATCAGTTCAGTGGCGGCGTGATGCCAAAGCGGAACAGGGTGGCCTGGGTGGTATCGGTCAGTTCTCCTACCCCCACCACGCTCCAGAGCTCCTCTTCCAGCTTGCGCGCCTTGTGGATGGCGAACTTGGCGATGTAGTCCAGCTCGTTGGCGATGAAGTTGGTGTCGGGCCGTCCGGTACGGGAGATGCCGACCAGCACCGAGTAGAACTCCCCCTGTTGCTGCGCCAGCTCGATGAACTGACGCTTCTCTTTGACGTTGGCAAAGCTGCTGGCTAGCCGGCTGCTGAAGATGGGCAGGCCGGCCTTGGTCTGGATGCTGGCGATATAGACCTCGTCCTCTCTCGGTTTGTCCTCCCGCTCGATGGCGCGCAGCGGGTTCATCAGCAGCTCCTTAAGCAGCTCCCCCTGAAACAGCGGATAGAGGTTCTCCTGCTCCGGCAGCTCGGCACAGGCTTGCAGCAGCCGCTGCAGACTGCGCGGTTGCAGAGACTTGCCGATGGAGGCCGGTTTGGGCGCGCCTTTCAGCTTGTTGACATAGACCGGCGAGTTGAACAGGTGGTGGGTATAGATGTTGCGCAGTGCCCGCGCCAGCCCGCGATAGCGGCGCTGCTCCTGCGCCGCCTTGAGCTTGTTCTGGTTGCTCTCGATCAGCAGGCTGAAGAATTGGCGGCCGGTATGGCGATCCGAATCCCCTTCGATGCAGAGGTGCAGCACGGTGCGGGTCATGTTGAGGCTGACCAGCCGGTAGGAGAGGCGCTGCAGATCCATGCTCTTGGAGAGCTCCTGCAAGCGGGGCAGGGCGATGGTCACCACATCGTTCTTCTCGCCGATAAAGGCATCTTCCAGCTCGATTTGCAGGCCGTGAGTCGAGATGTCGCGGGTCCAGCCGATCCAGGATTTGCCGTTGTGATGGATGGCGACCGCGGTCTTGTGGATGTAGCGCGACTCCTTGCGCAGCTGAACATAGTGCAGGGTCTCGATCTCGAAGGGGGCAACTCCCTGTTCGTGACCAAAGCGTTGCAGCTCGTTGGCGTTGTTGCTGACCCCCTCCTGATGGAACTCTTCCCGCTGGGACTCCAGGCCGATCTCCTGCAGCAGGCCGCAATAGCCGATCTGCTTGAGCCGCTCGAGCAGCAGGATGTCTTGTAACTGCGGGTTGTCCTGCCCCTGCAGTTGCCCCACATCCGCCTCGACCAGATCGCATGCCTCCAGCGTGAACTTGTAGACTCGCCAGCTGGGGCGGCGGGAGCCTACCTGGAAGAAGAGGGCGGTGAGGCCACTCTGACGCAGCTCCTCGGCGGTGGCGGAGAAGAAGTAGATGTGGCTGCGCACCGTGTGGGTAAAGCAGTAGATGATGGTCTCGGTGGTGGTGCCGGGGGCCGGGCAGAGCCGTTTCATCCGTTCTGCGCTGAAAAGTCCCGCGAGGGCATCGCGGTTTTTCTCATCGCGCCAATACTCCAGCAGGTGCTGGTTGTTTTCCGTACGCAGGGCTATCTCGAGATTGGGGCTGTCGCCGGTGCCGAAGAAGAGCGGCATGCCGGTCATCCGTGGCAGATAGAACTGCTCATACCCCTTGATGATGGCGGCGGAGAGCAGATAGTCGACACTGACCCGATAGCGGATCTTGTTGGCATCGATAAAGTCGCTGAGGAAGGCATCAAAGGCTGGCTGTTCGCCGGAGCGCACCAGTCGCAGCCAGTATTTCCCCTCTTTGCTCTCTTCGCCGAGGATCTGATAGCCGACCGGCTGATGCAGCACCGGATTGGGGGTGTCCCGCTCCAGTCCGGTAAAGAAGACCTCCACCTGGGCGCCGGTGTGATAGTTCGGCAGATAGGGAACCGAGACCCGCATGCCACCCAGCGAGAGATCGGAACTCTTGGCGAACAGCTTCTCCCCGTCCTGAAACTTGATCAGCACCGGCGAGCTGAAGTGCATCCGCTCCTGACGGCGGCCGTAGTAGCTGGCAAAGGCAATGGTGTTGACATCATATTGCCGGAAGGGGCTGGCCGGCGGCGACAGCTGACCATCCACGCGGGCGTTGTGGTGCTGTTTTTGCCACTGTTGCAGCGCCTCGTAGACGCCGAGGGTATAGATATCGCGGTAGAGATAGCACTGGGACTGGAACAGGGCAATCGCATCGGCGGGCATGAAGTGAGTGATGCCGTCGAACTCATGCACCAGGCACTCATCCTCCAGCTCATCGCGCATGTCGATGACCCTGCGGCAGGGGGAGCACTTGCGCTTGAGCTCCATCTTGATCAGAAAACGGCTGTTGCTGTTTTCCTCTTGGGTCATGCGGTTGAAGATCTCCTCGAAATCTTTCTCCCGCAGCAAGGGGACGAGTTGTTCAATCAGATGTTGCTGGTGTTCTGAATCCATTTGTTCCTGCCACGGAAAGTCACTTTTCCGATTCTGGGTTTGATCTGTCGGTCGCAAACAAGTATATCAAGCAGGAATTCATCCTGTCCCCGAGTTATCAATGGCCAAAAATAAAACTGCTTATGTTTGTTCCGAATGTGGTGCCGACTTCACACGCTGGCAAGGTCAATGCAGCGAGTGCAAGGAGTGGAATACCATTACCGAGGTGCGCCTCGGTTCGGTGAGTCCCGCTGGCAAGAGTGCCCGTTACACCGGTTATGCCGGCGCGGTCGGCAGTCAGGTACAGACATTGGCAGAGATCGCCACCACCGAAATTCCCCGTTTTACCTCAGGTTTCAAGGAGCTGGATCGGGTACTTGGTGGCGGTGTGGTGCCCGGCTCGGCCATTCTGATCGGCGGAAACCCGGGGGCGGGCAAGTCGACCCTGCTGCTGCAGACCATGTGTGGTCTCGCTGAGCGGATGAAAACCCTCTATGTCACCGGCGAGGAGTCGCTCCAGCAAGTTGCGATGCGGGCCAGCCGCCTTGGGCTACCCACCGACAAGCTGCGGATGCTTTCCGAGACCAGCGTCGAGCAGATCTGCCTGATTGCCCAGCAGGAGCAGCCGCAGATCATGGTGATTGACTCCATTCAGGTGATGCATGTGGCGGATGTGCAATCGTCCCCCGGTTCTGTCTCACAGGTGCGCGAAGCGGCAGCGCTGCTGACCCGCTATGCCAAACAGAACCATGTGGCCATCTTTATGGTGGGCCATGTGACCAAGGATGGCAGTCTGGCGGGTCCCAAGGTGCTGGAGCACTGCATCGACTGCTCAGTGCTGCTCGATGGCGGTCATGACTCCCGTTTTCGGACTCTGCGCTCCCACAAGAACCGCTTCGGTGCGGTCAACGAGCTGGGGGTCTTTGCCATGACCGAACAGGGGATGCGCGAGGTGAGCAACCCCTCCGCCATCTTCCTCAGCCGGGGGCAGGAGCAGGCGCCCGGTTCCATCGTCATGGTGATCTGGGAGGGCACCCGGCCGCTGCTGGTGGAGTTGCAGGCACTGGTGGACTACTCCCAGCTCTCCAACCCGCGCAGGGTGGCGGTGGGGATGGATCACAACCGGCTCGCCATGTTGCTGGCGGTGCTGCACCGTCACGGCGGGCTGCAGATGGCGGATCAGGATGTCTTCATCAACGTGGTCGGCGGGGTCAAGGTCGAGGAGACCAGCGCGGATCTGGCGCTGCTGCTGGCGATGGTCTCCAGCTTCCGGGATCAGGCGCTGCCCAAGGATCTGGTGGTGTTCGGCGAAGTGGGTCTTTCCGGTGAAATTCGCCCGGTGCCGTCCGGCCAGGAGCGGTTGCAGGAGGCGGCCAAACACGGTTTTCGTCGTGCCATCGTGCCGCACGCCAATGCCCCCAAGCATCCCATCGAAGGGATGGAAGTGGTGCCGGTCAAGAAGCTGTCTGAGGCACTCGAGGCGCTGTAATCCCTCAGCATTGCAATCGAGACAACCGCACAATGAAAAAAGAGCGCCTCGGCGCTCTTTTTTATGGGCTGGAACCTGCCATCAGGGCTGGCTGTGTTCCAGATGTTCGCTCAGCAGTTGTTCCAGCTCGCGGTGGAGCAGCTCTTCGTCGCCGACGTTAAGCTCGATCATCCGCTTGAGATGGGTGGCACTGTCGATATCGATGTGGTGGCAGTAGAAACCCAGCTTCTTGCTGGCTTCGTGGGTCAGCTCGACCTGCATTTTGATCTCGATATCGCTACCGCTCAGGATAAAGCTGAGCTGGTACTCCTTGTTGTCACGGCTCTCCCAGTCGTCGGGGCGGATCAGCAGGGCTCCCTGCAAGGAGACGTCGACAAGCTGGGTCTGCCACTTCTGTTCCCCCTGGGTGAGTTCTGCCATGGTCAAGTAGAGGATCCGTGCAAAACGGCGGCGCTCAGACATGCTCATCTCCTGTATGCAATAAGTGTGGACGCTAGGGTCATTGCTCTGAGTGTAATCCACCTTGGTTGCCAGTATCTTGAACTTGCTCCGAAAATGGCATTCAGGCTTGCTGGGTACTCAAGGATTCCACCACATGAAGCGCCTTGACCAGGCGGTCTTCCTGTTTGAACCGCTCTTCCAGAACCGGGCCCAACTCGTTGAGATCATCATCCAGTAGCAGCAATTGGGCCTCGTCGGCATCACTGTATTTGTCGTTGAACTCGAGGGCGAATTCAGTGCTGTTGCGAATATGGGGATAGATGCGCTTGGCCAGCTCCAGTGTTTCGCCGCTGGCTTGCTCGAAGGCGGTGACGACGTGGTGGTAGATCTCGAAATGGCCCGCACTGACATAGTCGACCAGGCGGTCGCAAAACTGATGCAGCTCTTCTGTTTTGGGCAGGCTGCGTTGCTTGGTCCGCGCCGGAGTGAGGCCTGCCAGCTGCATGTATCCAACCAGCAACGCTTGCCTTGCATCCAGCCAGTCGTCGATAGCCTTATGCTTGCCTGCCAGCGCCTGCTTGGTCTGTTCCAGTTTCGTCAACATAATCCCTATCCCTCCGTGGGGCAAAGGCTGGCCGATTGTTCGGTATTCCGAGCCGTTTGAGCAGTGACACAACCTATAACTAGGGAAAATCTGGGCAAGCGTCAATAGCCATGGGGGGATAATGTTAAGTGGCGAAGAAATAGTCAGTGGATTGTGTCTGTGTGCTAGCAGGTTTCAGGCCTACTCACGGTTTTTCGCGTGTGGAATGTGACTATTTCCGCAGATCTTGATGAAAACCCCAGCGTTTGACGCGTTCGGCTCGATAAAGGCTTTGCCTGTGAGTTTTTTTTTGCATAGAGTGACCCAGCGCTAAATGCCCGATCATAAAGGAAATGTTATGAACAAAGCTCAACTTGTCGATGCGATTGCCGCCAAAGCAGATCTGAGCAAAGCTCAGGCCAAAGTGGCTCTGGAAGAGATCATCAATGGTATTACCCAGAGCTTGAAAGAAGGCGATGCTGTGCAACTGGTCGGTTTTGGCACCTTCAAGGTCACCCACCGCGCAGGCCGCACCGGTCGTAACCCGCAAACTGGTAAAGAGATCCAAATTGCTGCTGCCAACGTGCCTTCATTCGTGGCTGGCAAGGCTCTGAAAGACGCAGTCAAGTAAGTCCGAAAGTCTGTTTTGTCCAATGCCAGTCAGCTTGCTGACTGGCATTGTTTTTATGGGATTCTCCCATCCTTCCTATTAGTCCTTCCTGACTTTTCCTTCTGTCAGCCTCGTTGCGGCTGAGGCCTTATGCCGTCTGCGGGTTGGATGGCAGCGGCCAGATCCGCTCATAGGCCCAGGTAAAGACCATGATGTAGACGAGGTAGAAGGCGACGAAACCGAGATCCAGCATCAGGGCGTCCCACACTCCCAAATCGAGCCAGAACATGACGCAGGGGAGGGAGAGCATCATAAAGCTCGCCTCATAGCCAAACGCATGCAGGAAGCGGTCCAGTGGTCGCTTGTTGGTGCGCCCGCAAAGTTTGAGCAACCCCTTGTCGAACAACAGGTTCCAGCCGTAGGTCCAGGCAGTGGCGACGATGGAGAAGAAGATGGCCAGCGAACCGACCTCGGCGACGCCCTGACCGAACAGCTGGCTGATCAGCGGTGCGACCAGTGCCAGCCCGATGCCTTCGTAGAGAACCAGGTAACGAAGTCGATCCGGGGTGGTGCGTAGTTGGGTACTACTCATGGGTGATGTGCCTCCTGTGGGAGGCGCATTCTAATCAGTGAGTGGTTAGAAGAGAAGCATCGGCCCGTCATGACTGGCGTTTAGGGGCATGATGATGCCCCCTCTTTGCGATACTTTTCTATTGCCTACTTGGGCGGTAGCCCTGAGTGGTCAAGTCTGCGACTCAGGCGCCGGTTGGCGTGACCCGGGTCAGCATGGCAAAGCCCTCTTCCACTTGGGTGAGCTCTACCTTGACCTCTCCCAACTCGGCGAGCGAGGCAACATGGGTGCCACCACAGGGAATGGTCACCTCTTGGCCTTCCAGCATGCAGTGCCAGTAACGAGAATCGATGATCGCCTCGCCAGCGCGGCTACGGCGGATCTCGCCTCCGGCTGCGATCCAGTCGGCCAGCTGCTGGTTGACCTTCTCTTCAATCAACGCCAGATCTGCTAGCAGCGCCTCGCTGTTGACCCCCTTCTTGCGCAGGCTCTTGCCGATGCGGTACTGCTCCCGTGATCCGCAAGGCTCGACCCGCGAGCTTTGAATAGCAAGACGATCGAAGTCGGGCTGGCCCAGTGCATCGCGCTCGCTTACCTCCTTGCGCCAGTAGGGGATGAGTACCCGGTTGAGGGCCATCGCGGCCAGATGGCAGCCGCTATGGCCCAGACTCAGGGCGTGGCGGGCGGCGCTATCTACTTGCAATTCGACCTGGTTGCCAACGGCTAGTGCGTGGTCTCCGGTCAGTGGATGGACCACCACGAAACTCCACCCCTCTGCGCCCCGTTTGACCGGAATCGCAGTATCGACAAACAGCTCGCCATCCGGGCTGATGGCCCCCATCCGGCAAGGGCCAATGGCGGCTTCGCCCCCTTCCCAGCGAGCATGGCCCACATCCCCCGGCTGATCGGGCCAGAGGTGGCTCTGGGGATGAAAGGGGGTGAGGTCGGTGACCAGCAGTGTGGTGTCGCCACGCTGACAGCAGACCACGCTGGCTTGCTCCTGATGATGGCCCAGCACGAAGCTGACTCGGGTATGTTCCATGGCAAGGCTCCCGCAACGATAAATGAGAAAAGAAAGCGGCAGCATACGCCAAAGTGCGAAGAGGCTCATTAACCAGAGTTAATGAGCCCCTCTTCTCGGTTTGACGGTTCGCTAGATCATGGCGACCAGCAGGTAGGCGTTGAGCCCGATCACCAGGGCGACGATGAGGCGGCCGACCGCCTGGGTCACCGGGTGGTTGCGATACTCCCCCATCAGGGCGCGATCGCCGGTCAGCATCAACAGCGGGATCAGGGCCAGCGCGATGCCGAAGCTCAGCACCACCTGGCTCAGCACCAGGATCTCGGTGGTGTTGAGGCCCATGGCGATTACCACGAATGCAGGGGCCATGGTGATGGCGCGGCGCAGCCAGAGCGGGATGGTGAAGCGCACGAAGCCCTGCATCACCACTTGGCCGGCCAGCGTGCCCACCACGGTAGAGCTGATGCCGGAGGCGACCAGCGAGAGGCCGAACAGAGTCGCGGCCGCCTGACCCAGCAGCGGGGTGAGGGTCTGGTAGGCCGACTCCAGCTCGGCTACTTGCTGGCTGCCGGAGCTGTGGAACGCGGCGGCCGCCATCGCCATCATCGCCAGATTGACGAAGCCGGCGATGGTCATGGCAATCGCCACATCGACCCGGGTGGTGTGCAGCCGCTGGCTGACCGAGCCCTGATCCTGCGTGTGCTGGGTCAGTGCCGAGTGCAGGTAGATAACGTGGGGCATCACGGTGGCACCGAGCACACCGGCGGCCAGATAGACGGCATCGCTGTTGGGCAGACCGGGGAAGAGAGCTCCTTCCAGTAGGCTAGGCAGATGGGGGCGGGAGAAGATCAGCTCGACGATGTAGGCCGCCGCGACAAACAACAGCAGGCCACCGACCACGAACTCCAGCGGTTTCTGGCCACGGGACTGCAACATCAGGATCCCCCAGGTCACCACGGCGGTGATGCAGGCTCCTTCAAGCAAGGTCACGCCAAGCAGCAGCTTGAAGCCGACTGCGGCGCCGATAAATTCGGCGAGATCGGTGGCCATGGCGATGATCTCTGCCTGCACCCAGTAGGCCCAGACCGCCGGTTTCGGCAGTCGGTCGCGGATGTGCTCCGCCAGATTCTTGCCGGTGACGATACCGAGTTTGGCCGAGAGGGTTTGCACCACCATTGCCATCAAGTTGGCCCATACCACTACCCAGAGCAACTGGTAGCCAAAGGTAGAGCCCGCCTGAATATTGGTGGCGAAGTTGCCCGGGTCGATATAGCCGATGGCGGCGATAAAGGCAGGCCCGAGCAGGGTCAGTTTGAATTTGCGGGCTGGAATCGTAGTCGTCAGTGCGGGTTGCATGGCATCACCCTCCATAAGGATATGGAGAGAGAATAGATCTAAATGATAATCGTTATCAATTGTTGTTTCTGATGATTTCCATCGGGAAAAACATTTAAGGCGGCCAGTTGCAGTGAGGGATGTGATTTCGTACAATACGCCGCCCTAGAAAAGCAGCGACTAAACACCATTATGTTCCTTGCCTCCGAGGTCTGGCTGCACCTGGGCGGAGGCTGAATTAATCCGTAAGGAGCTAAAATGCGTCATTACGAAATCGTCTTCATGGTTCATCCGGACCAGAGCGAGCAAGTTCCCGGCATGATCGAGCGTTACACCGGCGCCATCACCACCTCCGGTGGTACCATTCATCGCCTGGAAGATTGGGGCCGCCGTCAGCTGGCTTACCCGATCGACAAACTGCACAAAGCCCACTACGTTCTGATGAACGTAGAAGCAGAGCAAGCCGTTATCGATGAGCTGGAAACCAACTTCCGCTTCAACGATGCCGTTATCCGCAACATGATCATGCGCACCAAGCACGCCGTGACTGAAGTTTCTCCGATGGCCAAGGCCAAAGAAGAGCGCTTCACCCGTCGTGACGACGAGCGCCGCGAAGAAGCTACTGAAGCTGCTTCCGAAGAGTAATTCTGGATCACTGACTAGAGGATAAAGGCCATGGCACGTTATTTCCGTCGTCGTAAGTTCTGCCGCTTCACCGCCGAGAACGTTACCGAGATCGACTACAAAGATATCGTTACTCTGAAAAACTACATCACTGAATCTGGCAAGATCGTACCGAGCCGTATCACCGGTACCCGCGCCAAGTATCAGCGTCAGCTGGCACGCGCCATCAAGCGTGCTCGTTACCTGGCTCTGCTGCCGTACACCGATCTGCACAACAAGTAAGAATCGGCCCGGCACTTAAGCCTAACTCAACGAAATTTATAGAGGAAAGGTAATGCAAGTTATCCTGCTCGACAAAATCGCCAAACTGGGCGGTCTGGGTGACCAAGTTTCCGTGAAATCTGGTTATGCCCGTAACTACCTGATCCCGCAAGGCAAAGCTGTTATGGCCACCAAGGCCAACATCGAAGCTTTCGGTGCTCGTCGCGCTGAGCTGGAAGCCAAACTGGCTGCCAACAAAGCTGCTGCTGAAGAGCGTGCTGCCAAGCTGGCCGAACTGGCTACCGTGGTTATCGCTTCCAAGTCTGGCGACGAAGGCAAGCTGTTCGGTTCCATCGGTACCCGTGACGTGGCTGAAGCCATCACTGCTGCCGGCGTAGCCGTTGCCAAGAGCGAAGTCCGCATGGGCAACGTTCTGCGTAACACCGGTGACTACGAAGTTGCTGTTCAGCTGCACGCTGACGTTAAAGCAACCGTACAGATCCAGGTTGTTGCCCTGTAATAGCGATTCGCTTTTGCAGAGAAAACCCGCGCTTTTGCGCGGGTTTTTTATTTTCCGGCCCGGGGGTAGAGTGAAGCTCTGTTCCACTGGAGGAGATCACTATGGCCTGGGTCGAAGGTCGCGTCATCGAACGCATCGAATGGACACCCACTCTGTTCTCCCTGCGGGTAGCGGCCGAGCTGGCTCCCTACAAGGCAGGCCAATTCACCAAGCTGGCCCTCGAGCAGGGCGATCGCCGCATTCAGCGCGCCTACTCCTTCGTCAATCCTCCCTCTGCGCCATACCACGAGTTCTATCTGGTCGAGATCCCTAGCGGTGAGCTGACTCCCTCGCTCGGCTCGCTGCAAGCAGGCGATACCCTGCTGGTGCAATCCCAGGCGACCGGCTTTCTGACGCTGGATGAGGTGCCCGCTGGGCGCGATCTCTGGCTGCTCTCGACCGGCACTGCCATCGGCCCCTTCCTCTCCATGCTGGCCGATGGCGAGGCCTTCAACCGTTTCGAGAATCTGGTGCTGGTGCACGGGGTGCGTAAAGGCGAAGAGCTGAGCTATCAGGATTTGATCGCCAGCTTTGCCGAGCAATATGGCGAGCGCTTTCGCTATGTCCCCTTTGTCAGCCGCGAGCCCTGGCCCGATGCAATGGCAGGGCGGATCCCGGCGGCGATTGCCAATGGTCAGTTGCAGGCTAGAGTGGGGTTGGAGTTCTCACCCGAGCTGAGCCAAGTGCTTATCTGCGGCAATCCGGAGATGGTGAAAGAGACCCAGCAGACCTTGCTGGCGCTGGGGTTGGCCAAGAATCTGAGGCGTGCGCCGGGCAATATCAGTGCGGAGAATTATTGGTAAAACAATCAGCACAGGGGCACCAGGCCCCTGCTGCATCAGGAGAGGGCGTTCAGTTCTTCTTGCCGTTACCCTTGTTTTTATCCTTCTGTTTGTCGTGACCTTGCCCGGGGTTATTGCCGCTGTGGATGCTGCGGTTGTAGTGATCCCGGTACTTGCCATCCATCTTGTCGCAGTTGAGTTTGATCCGGCTGTCGCCAATGCCAAGATCCAGGCAGTTGTCCTGCCACCAGTCGTACTCTTTGTCATCCCAGTCGAGATTGATCTTGATGTCATCACCGGAGATCTTGATGCCATCGCTATTTTTGCTTGGCGGTGCCGCAACCGCGATGCCGTGCGCCATGAGCAGGGAAAGCAGCAGGGCGCCGCGCCGGATAACGGGGTTGTGTTTAGCTTGGGTCATCGCAAGGGTACTCCTGTTGTTACTGGTCGCTCTGCGAGTTGGCAGGGACCTGGTTGGTTTTCGGTGGCTGGTTGCGATTCTCTTCATCTTCCAGATTGAATTTGACCGCCCTGCAGTCGGCCGGGGCGGTTTCGCCGACCCCCAAGTCGAGGCAGTCGTTCTGGGTCCAGCCGAACTGCTTGTCATCCCAGTCCAGATTGAATTTAAGCTCATCGACGGAGAATTCGGAGCCACTGCTCTCTTGATATTGCTGGGTCGCTGCGGCGCTGCCGGTAACCAGGAGAAGGGAGAGTAGCAAAGTGGTCTTACTGTTCATGATGGCCTCGGATAATTGCAACGGTGGATGAGTGTACAGACCGGAGCTGAACCCGGGCGGAACTGTTCCCCATCTCACCACATGATCAAGTCAGGGAGGGATTGTATCGCTTTTCTGCTGCCGATTTGTCCGTTTTGGTCGCACTCTGGGCAGCTGATTGCCAATCTGAAGGAATTCAGTCATTTGCCCTTCTCTGGGCGAGTCTGGAGACTATAATCGGCAGCCAACTTTTCCTGCACAGCACACCCCTTCATCATGACCACACAGGACTCCTCCACATTGCGCTACCCCAAGGGGTGGTTTGCTCTGACGACGGTATACAGTTTCACCGGGTTGGCCATTCTGGCTTCCATTATCTTCTCCCTGCTGCTGTTCCTCTCCATCGATGACAACCCGCTGATGAAGTGGCTGTTCGGCGGCTTGGCCATCATCTTTGAGCTGGGCAAGTTTTACGTCTGGTACGAGTACGGCGAGCGCAAGGCGCGGCGGGATTTGAGTGGCGCTTTCTGGTCGTTGCTGTTTTACAGCGTGCTGGCGGCCATCTCCATCGGCGGCAGTATTGGTGGCATCAACAGTGCCACCAACACGGTACTGAGCCAGCAGGCGCGCCACGAGCGGGAGCTTGCCCGTTTCGACGAGCAGATCGCCAGCATCGAGCGGCAGATCCAGCTCAACGAGGAGGCGGCCCGCAAATATATCGAGCTGGAGCGCATTTCCAGCGGCGTCTCCTCGTTGCAGCACGCCAATACCAAGCTGCGCTTGCAGCAGGATGAGCTGCGCCAGCAGCGCGATGCCAAGCCGGTCAACGAACAATCCTCCATGTTGGGGCTGATGAGCAGTCTGGCGGACGGGGTGGGGATGAGCATCAGTCAGGTGCAGTTCCTGCTGGTCTGCTTCCTCTCGGTGTTGCTCGATGTGTTCGGTGCCTTTTTTGTCAGTCTGATCGGCGAGGAGAACCGCTTTCGCCGGATGTGGCGCTGGCAGCAGGAGCAAGCTCGCAGAGAGGCGCAGGCAGCGTTGGCGATGGCAGCCCAGCCCGAGCCCATCATGCCCCCCGAGCCCGCCCCCGAAGTGCTGGCGCAGGTGCGCGGTGCGCTGGTGAGCGGTGAGCTCAAGTGCAGCAAGCGCTCGGTGGCACAGGCGCTGTCACTCTCGCTGGAGGAGGTGGACCGGGTGTTCCACCATCTGCTGTCGCAAGGGGTGCTGGGGCAGGGGAGCAATCGACACTACTACCTCAATCCGGCGCTGGAGCAGCAACCCGGATAGTGAGAAGGCCACCGAAACTCGGTGGCCTTTTTCGTTATCGAGTGGCTTGGCACTCAGTGAGTCAGCACCATCATCAGGCTGAGGAAGGCGGCCAGTCCGCCACCGATGCCGATGATCCAGTAAAACCCCTTGGCCCCCTGTTTGAGCGGGATGCGGAAGTAGAGCAGAAACGCCCACCACCCCAGTGCCAGCAACAGAGGAATAAGAAACATTCGAGCCATGGTGTCCTCGCTGTTATTCTGTTGACCCTTGATCAATCAACAGGATGGATTGTGCAATGACGCAACTACAGATTACCGCATTCGGTGACCCCTCGGTACTCAAGCTCAACCCTTCCCTCGATAAGGTGCCAGCCGATGGCGAAGTGCGGGTGCGCATCTGCTTTGCGGGGGTCAACCCCATCGATGCCAAAACTCGCGCCGGTCTTGGCTGGGCGGCGGCCCAGAACAAGGACAAGCTGCCCTGGACACCGGGTTATGATATCTCCGGCGTGGTGGAGAAGGTGGGCCCCGGCGTGACCTCGCTGGTCGAGGGGGATCGGGTGTGCGGCATGGTCGGTTTTCCCCTTACCGCCGGTGGCTACGGGGAGTCTGTGGTGGCAAGCGAAGGCGAGCTGGTCAAGCTCGACGGAGTGAGCCTGCAGCAGGGGGCGGCGCTGCCGCTGGCGGGACTCACCGCCTGGCAGGGATTGTTCGAACATGGCGCCCTTAAGGCGGGGCAGCGAGTGCTGGTTCTGGCCGGTGCTGGCGGTGTCGGTCATCTGGCGGTGCAGTTTGCCGCTGCTTATGGTGCTCACGTGGTAGCCACGGCGAGCGGCGACAACCACAGCTTCCTCCATAGTCTCGGGGCGAGCCGGATGGTGGATTACCATCAGGCCGAGTGGTTCGCCGAGGCGATCGCCGACGGCCAGTTCGATCTGGTGCTGGATCTGGTGGGCGGTGAGAGCGGCAAGGCGGCGTTGGCCTGTGTCAAGCCGGGTGGCCGTCTGGTGACGGTGCCCACCATTACCGCCCAGCAGATAAAGGATGCTGGGGCTGCGGCGGGTATCGAGGTGGTCGGCATGCTGGTTCACCCTGACCAGAAGCAGCTGGGTCAGATGTTGATGCTGCTGCGTCAGGGGGAGGTGAAGGTCACCCTCGCCGGTGAATTCCTCCTGGCCGAGGGGGCGCTGGCTCATCAGGCCATCGAAGGGGGCCATGTACGCGGCAAGCTGCTGCTGCGTATACCTGCGGCCGATTGCCTGCCCGGATGAGCGAGATGATGGAGATGGGGCTGGGGTGGCTCTTTTTAAGCGCCTTTACCTCAGCCACCCTGTTGCCCGGCAGCTCCGAAGTGCTGCTGGGGGCCATGGCGGCCAAGGGGGAGTGGAGCATGGCGAGCCTGCTACTGTGGGCGACGCTGGGCAATACCCTCGGCTCCATGACCACCTGGTGGCTCGGCTGGCTCGCCACCTTCAAGAAAAATCCGGAAGATTTTCAAGGCCGTGGGGAACAAAAAGCCTTAGGCTGGCTCAAACAACATGGTCACTGGTGTCTGCTGCTTGCCTGGACGCCGGTGGTCGGTGATGGTCTCTGTCTGTTGGCCGGTTGGCTGCGCCTCTCCTTCTGGCGCTCTCTCATTCTGATCGGGCTCGGCAAATTGTTCCGTTATGCCCTGGTTTTTCTGCTGGCCAGTCACATTTTCTAGCCTGTTTTTGTCACTCACGAGGTTACCGTGAACAAAGTCATACCTTTAACGATTCTGCTGGGCTTCACCCTGCCGGTGCTGGCGGCACCGACCCTGATCGCCGAACAGGGCAAGGAGGAGGGCAAGCTCGCCATCCCCTACCAGATGTACAAGCTGGACAACGGCCTGACCGTGATCCTGGCCCCCGACCGCTCAGATCCGCTGGTGCATCTCGATGTGACCTATCACGTCGGCTCATCCCGCGAGACGGTCGGCAAATCCGGCTTCGCCCACTTCTTCGAGCACATGATGTTCCAGGGCTCGAAACATGTCGGTGATCAGGAGCATATGCGGATCATCAACGAGGCCGGTGGCGATATGAATGGCACCACCAACAAGGACCGCACCAACTACTACGAAACCGTGCCGGCCAATCAGCTGGAAAAAGTGCTCTGGCTGGAGGCGGATCGGATGGGCTTCCTGCTCGATGCGGTGAGCCAGAAGAAGTTCGAGATCCAGCGCGCCACCGTCAAGAACGAGCGGGCCCAGCGGGTCGATAACCAGCCGTACGGGCTGGTGAGCGAGAAGGTGGGGGAGGCGCTCTATCCGCGTACTCACCCCTACTCCTGGCAGCCCATCGGTTACGTGGAAGATCTCGACCGGGTCGATGTGAACGACCTCAAGCAGTTCTTCCTGCGCTGGTATGGCCCCAACAACGCAACCCTGACTCTGGGCGGCGACTTTGACAGCAAGCAGGCCCTCGAATGGATCGAGAAGTACTTCGGCTCCATCCCGCGCGGCCCGGACGTGGCCGAGCCGACGCCAAAGCCGGTGACCCTGCCCGAGACCCGCTACGTGACGCTGCAGGACAAGGTACACCTGCCGCTGCTCTATATCAGCTACCCCACCGTCTCTCTTGGCGATCCGCAGGAGCCTGCGCTCGACATGTTTGCCGACGTACTCGGCGGCTCCGCCAGCTCCATGCTCTACCAGTCGCTGGTGAAAACCGGCAAGGCGATCGATGTGGGGGCGTCCCACTATTGCGAAGAGCTGGCCTGTACCCTGACCGTCTACGCCTATCCCAATCCGTCGCAGGATGGCAGCCTCAAGACCCTCAAGGGGGAGGTGGACAAGGTGATCGGCGAGTTTGCCCAGCGCGGCCTCAAGCCGGAAGATCTGGAGAAGGCGATAGCCAAGTACCGTGCCTCCGCCATCTGGGGTCTGGACAGCGTCTCCGGCAAGGTGAGCCAGCTCGCCATGGGTCAGGTGTTTGCCCAGGATCCCAACTATGTGTTCAAGACGCTGGATGCCATCGGCAAGGTGACACCGGAGCAGGTGAAGGCCGCCTACGACAAGTTCATCGCCGGCATGCCTGCGGTGGTGCTGAGCGTGGTGCCCAAGGGCAAGACCGAGTGGCAGGTTGCCACCCCGAACTTTACCCCCGCCAAGCGCGAGCTGCCGGATTACAGCAAGCATGACGAAGCGCTGGCCGAACGACCGGTAAAAGACAATTTCGATCGCAGCGTGCAGCCCAAGGTGGGCGAGGCGGTGAGCGTCAAGGTGCCCGCCATCTGGCACGGCAAGCTCGACAAGAACATCGAGATCATCGGCACCAAGAGTGACGAGATCCCCGCGGTCTCCATCATGATCGCCCTGCCGGGCGGCATTCGTGCCGAAGATAAAGGGCAACTTGGGCTGGCCAATCTGACCGCCGCCATGATGGGGCAGGGCACGGTGCGCCTGACCGAGGCTCAGCTGAGCGACGAGCTGCAAAAGCTGGGCTCAAGCATTGATGTCTCCAGCGCCCAGTACAACAACCTCATCACCGTCAGCTCGCTGGCGGACAAGTTGCCCCAGACCCTGGCGCTGGTGCGCGAGGTGCTGGAGCGCCCGGGCATGCGGGAGGCGGACTTCGAGCGGGTCAAGGCGCAGCTGCTGCAAGGGATGCAACAGGCCCAGCAGCAGCCCGAGTGGCTGGCCGGGCAGGCGTTCCGCGAGCTGGTCTACGGCAAGCAGAACCGCCTCGGTCAACCTACCGACGGGGTTGCGGTCGATGTGGCCAAGCTGACCCTGGCGGACGTGAAGCACTTCTATCAGGCCTACTACAACCCCACCAACGCCAAAGTGGTGGTGGTCGGTGATGTGGGCCAGAAGCAGATCGAGGAGCAACTTGGCTTCCTGACCGAGTGGAAGGGGGCCACACCGACCCTGGGGGCTCTCAAGCTCAAGGGTGAGCAGGCCAAGCCGGGCATCTATCTGGTCGACAAGCCGGGGGCACCCCAGTCGGTGATCCGTATCGGTCGTCGCGCCATGCCGTTCGATACCACGGGTGACTACTTCACCGCCGGGCTGATGAACTTCAACCTGGGTGGCAACTTCAACAGCCGTATCAACCTCAACCTGCGGGAAGACAAGGGTTACACCTACGGCGCCAGCTCGGGTTTCTCCGCCAACCGCGAGGTAGGCACCTTCGCCACCGGCGCCAATGTGCGGGCCGATGCGACTGTGGATGCCATTCGCCAGTTCCTCAAGGAGATGGACAACTACCGCAAGAGCGGCCCGACCCCGGTCGAGCTGGCCTATATGCGCAGCGCTGTCTCCCAGCAGGATGCCCTCTCTTACGAGACCTTGGGCCAGAAGGCGGGCTTCCTGCTACAGATGGTGATGTATGACCTGAAACCGGACTATGTGCAGGCCCAGAACAACCTGATCAAAACGGTGTCGCCCGAGGCGCTGAAGGCCAGTGCGGCCCGTTGGCTCAATCCGGCCGACATGGTGATCGTGGTGGTGGGAGACAAGCAAAAGCTTGAAAAACCCCTGAAGGAGCTTCATCTTCCCATCTATCCGCTGCAGTTGCCGTAACTGACGCTTTATAAAAATCAAGAGCCGCCCCGGATGGGGCGGCCTCACATGAGCCGTGAATATGACTACAACAAGCTTGTCGCTCACCGAGTTGCTGAATGCGTTGGGATCACCGGAGCGCCTCACCGCGCTCAAGGGGATCCGGCGCGGGATCGAACGTGAATGCCTGCGCATCACGCCGGATGGCCGACTCGCCCAGAGTGACCATCCCCGGGCGCTGGGCTCGGCCCTGACCCATCCCAATATCACCACCGACTACTCGGAGAGCCTGCTGGAGTTCATCACCCCGGCCACTGACTCCATCGACAGTCTGATGGAGCAGCTCGGCGACATCCATCACCATGTGATTCAGCATCTGGGTGACGAGCGGATTTGGCCGCTCTCCATGCCCTGCTTCGTCGGCGGGGAAGAGAGCATCCGGCTGGCCCAGTACGGCAGCTCCAATATCGGCAAGATGAAGACCCTCTACCGTCAGGGCTTGAAGAACCGCTACGGCAGCCTGATGCAGGTGATCGCCGGGGTGCACTTCAACTTCTCCATGCCCGACAGCTTCTGGAGCGAGTGGCAGGATCTGGTGTGCGAAGGATGCTGCAGCCAGCGCTTTATCTCCGATAAATACATGGGGCTTATTCGCAACGTCTACCGCTTCGGCTGGCTGGTGCCCTATCTGTTTGGCGCCTCCCCGGCCATCTGCGAATCCTTCCTCAAAGGGCGCAAGAGCAACCTGCCGTTCGAGAAGACCGGCAAGGGCACCCTCTATCTGCCTTACGCCACCGCGCTGCGTCTCTCCGATCTTGGCTATACCAACAGCGCCCAGGCTGGGCTCAAGATCAGCCACGACAATCTGCCGGCCTATGTCAGCAGCCTGCGCCGCGCCATCAACACCCACAATCCCGACTTTGCCAAGATCGGGGTCAAGGTGGATGGGGAGTATCGTCAGCTCAACGACAACGTGTTGCAGCTGGAGAACGAGCTCTACGCCCCAATCCGCCCCAAGCGCACCCCGCGCAGCGGCGAGAAGCCCTCGGATGCGCTGGATCAGCGCGGCATCGAATACATCGAACTGCGCACCGTAGACGTCAACCCTTTCACCCCGCTCGGCATCGATGCCGACCAGATCCGCTTCTTTGACCTGTTCCTGGTCTGGTGCCTGCTGCGCCCCTCTCCGGTGCTTAGTGACGAGGAGATTACCCGCAACCGCCGCAACCAGAACAAGGTGGTGCTGGAAGGGCGTCGTCCCGGCCTGACGCTGGAAGATGAGCAGGGCAATGCCATTGGCCTCAAAGAGTACGGCCTCAAACTGTTTGACGAGCTGGCTCAGGTGGCCGATCTGCTGGATCGCTGCTGCGGCCGTAACCGCTATCGCGAGACGCTGGCGATGCATCGCGAGAAGCTGCTCAACCCCGAGCTCACCTACTCCGCTCGCATGCTCAAGGAGCTGCTGGAGAGCGGCAAGGACAACGGCTGCTACGGTGACAAGCTGGCGACCCGCTATCGCGAGGAGCTGCTGGCAGGGGAGCTGCAGTACTGGGATGACGCCTACTTTGCCGGTGAGGCGAAGGATTCGCTGGCCAAGCAGCGCGAACGCGAACGCAGCGACAGCCTGTCGTTCGATGACTTCCTGGCCGACTACTTCGGAACCAGTACCACTACGGCCTGAAGGCGGGTCCGTACCAACCAAAGTGCCAACAAAAAGCCGCTCGAGTGAGCGGCTTTTTTATTCCTCTGAGCCTGAGCGATATCAGACGTGGTTATACATGGCCTCGATTTCGCTCTGGTACTTGGCCTCGATGATCTTGCGGCGCAGCTTCATGGTGGGGGTCAGCTCACCCAGCTCCATGGAGAAGGCGCTCGGCAGCAGGGTGAACTTCTTCACCTGCTCGAACTTGGCCAGCTCTTTTTGCAGGTCGGCGATGCGGGCTTCGAAGAACTCCATTACCCGGGAGTGGCGCAGCAGCTCGGTCTTGCACTGGTACTGCAGGTTGATGGAGCGAGCGTACTCCTCCAGCGACTCGAAGCAGGGCACGATCAGCGCCGAGACGAAGTGGCGGGCATCGGCGACGATGGCGATCTGCTCGATAAAGCGATCCTTGCCGATGGTCCCTTCCACCAGCTGCGGGGCCACGTACTTGCCGTTGGAGGTCTTCATCAGCTCCTTGAGGCGCTCGGTGAAGTAGATATTGCCCTGGCTGTCGAGCTCACCGGCATCGCCGGTACGCAGGAAGCCATCCTCGGTCATCACTTCGGCGGTGGCGTCCGGCTTGTTGTAGTAGCCGCGCATCACGGTCGGGGAGCGCACCAGCAGCTCGTTGTTCTCACCCAGCTTTACTTCGATGCCGTTCAGTGCCGTGCCGATGGAGCCGAGCTTGAACTGGCTGTCTTCGTAGCAGCAGACAGTGGCGGTGGTCTCGGTCATGCCGTAGCCGTACTTGAGGTTGAGTCCCATCGCCTGGAAGAAGAGGTTCACATCGTCGGCCAGACGGGCGCCCGCCACCGGCAGGAAGCGGGTGCGGCCGCCGAAGCGGGCGCGCAGCTTGCGAAACACCAGCCGCTCGGCAAGCCAGAGCTGGCCGTAGAGCAGCGGGGAAGCGGACTTGTCCGCCTGACGGGTGGCAACCATCTGCTTGCCGACCTTGGTCGCCCAGCCAAACAGGGCGCGGCGCAGAGCCGGAGCCTGAGCAACTTTGGCCTGGATCATGGCGTAGGCCTTCTCGTAAAGGCGCGGTACGGCGCACATTACGGTCGGCTGCACCTCGCCAATCACATCCATCACCTTCTGCGGATCGCGGATATAGACGTTCTCGGCACCGCAGTAGAGCACGTAGTAGCTCCAGGCGCGCTCGAACACGTGGCTGAGTGGCAGCATGCAGAGCGACACATCCTGCTGATTGAGGTCGAGGCGGCTGTTGTGCATCTCGAAACAGGCGGCGATGTTGGCAAAATCGAGCATGACCCCCTTGGGCTCGCCTGTGGTGCCGGAGGTGTAGATCAGGGTCAGCAAATCATCCATCCGGTACTGGCTTTCCCGTACTCGCAGCTCTTGCTCGCTGGGCTGATGGTTGCCGGAGACCAGAAATGTCTGGAAGTGGCTCGCCTGCTCGCAGCCGCGCAGATTGACGTTGCCATCGAGAGCGATGAGCTGGCGGATCTCGCCGCTTTCAATCAGTTGCAGCGCCTGATCGAACTGGGGTTGTTCGCCAACGAACAGCACCTTGATGCCGGCATCTTTGACGATGTAGCGCAGCTGATCGAGCGTGCTGGTGGGGTAGATCGGGACGCTGACGCCGCGGGCGGCCAAGATGCCGAGATCGGCCTGGGTCCATTCCGGCATGTTGCGGGCATAAATGCCGACCATCTCGGTGGGCTGGTGGCCGGCACGGATCAGCGCCTGTGCGCAGTAGTCCATGGCCTGGCCCAGAGTACGCCAGCCGATGGCGCGCCACTGGCCATCTTGCTGAACCCGCAGGGCAGCCTTGTTGCCAAGCTGGGCAATACGTTCACGCATCAGTCGAACCAGATGAAGCTTCGGCATCAGTTAAACATCCTTTAATTACAGTTGTACGCCCGCGAGGGCACTAAAAATCGGGCTAGAGTTTAAACTCCAACATTACAGCTTACAAGTGTTCGCTGTTTGTCTTAGATCACAAAGAGCGCAAATAGCTCTCCCTTTGCGCAGACTGGCCGATACTGCTAGGAGGCAGAGAGAGGGTTAACGATATGAATCTGTGGGTGAAAGGGGCGTTGGCCGTGGTCGGGCTGATGGTGGTGGGGGGCGCTGCGTTTTGGTTCTTTGCCGGAACGTCATCACAGGGGCCCGCCAATCCCTGGTATCAGGGGGCCGAGGGGTATCAGCAGGCGCAGCAACAGGCGCTGGCGTTGGGCTATCCGCTGCTCTATGTGCTGGAGACCCCCAAGTGCCGCCGCTGCGGCGATCTGGAGAAGAAATTCTGGCAGAGCAAGGAGATGGCTGGTCCGCTTGCCCGGCTGGTGAAGGTGCGGCTCAACCCGGGCAAGGGGGATGGCAGCGAGCAGATCCTGCGCCGCTTTCCCAAAGTCGCCACACCGCCCGGCATCTATATCCAGCAGCCGGGCCAACCCCTCAGACCCATCAAGATAGTGGTGGATATCGACCAGATCTGGATGCCGGGAAAAACCTGGCAGCGGGGCTTCTATATGCCGCTCTCCGGGGCCGGATTCGAGGCGGTGGTGCATACCACCCTGGCCTTGCAGGATCCCGCACTGGACAACGCCCCCCTCGATTGAGGGGGGACAAAAGGCTTGGGCGCGACGAACAGGCTGGATCAGCCGAAATCGAACAGTCGCGACATCAACACCGCATCTTCCCTGTCATTGCCGGTGCCGTAGTAGTCGGCGCGGCGGCAATACTCGGCAAAACCGGCGCTCTCGTAGAGGTTGATGGCGGTCTGGTTACCGGCCCGCACCTCGAGAAACCAGGCCTCTGCCCCGGCTTGCTTGCTGCGCGCCAGATAGGCCTGCAACAGCGCCCGTCCCAACCCCTTGCCCTGAAACGCCGGATGCACGCAGATATTCATCAGCGAGCTGTCACCGGCCACCAGATCCGAGATATAGAAGCCCGCCGGGCGACCATCGACCAGCATCAAACCGTTGAGATAGCGAGGACCGAAGCAGGAGAGCAGGTTGGCCTCACTCCACGGCTCCTTGTGAGCGGCTTGCTCGATGGGGTAGACAAGGGCGAAATCGCTCTCGAGCAGAGGACGAAACTCAGGCATGGGGGCTCCGGATGGCAAGATGTTGGGCACTGGGGTTGGCAGAGGCGGCATTTGTAAAATCACGTAAAAAGAGCAGCATCACAGTGGGACTTGGCGGCATGATGCAGGATCACGCCGCATTGGCCGCAAGGTGCTGGCGCAGCTGTTGCCACAGGGCGCGCTTTTGCGCGGCGCTGGGAGCGAGCGGGCAGATCAGCGCATCAGGCCGCGCGGGGTTGGCCTCCGTCAGCCAGAGCAGAGGGGAGGCGCCCGCCGTTTGCAGATCGGCAGGCGGCAGCTCGCTGAGTAGTGAGACCTCGTCGGGGGTCATGCCGAGCAGCTGGCAGATATCCGCCAGCAGCGTGGTGGCAGGCAGCTGAGGCGCCAGCAGCCAGAGTTTGCCGCTGGGCAGCGGCGCGCGGGTGGCTGGTGCCGTCTGGCCCGGCGGTGTGGCGTTTTGCTCAAGGTCGGGAGCGGGAGTTGCGCCCAGCAATGCCGGACGACGCAGTTGCCAGCTTTGAATGCCCATGCGGGCCAACATGCTCTGACGAACGGGATCTTGCATTTGAGGCGACTCACTCTTGATCTGCATTGGGGAAAATTGTGTTGCGCAGGGTACACTCGAACCGCTTTTGCTGCACCTTTTGCAACGCATCATCTGGCGCATGCGGGCATGGTGTTCATCACGACACTGGCTATGCATAGGCGCTGCACGTTGCCGATACGGTATCGCACTGCCCTTGCGTTTTTTCCTGCCAGAGGCGGGTATTGTGCGGCAAGAGATACCAGAATAAACATCATAACAAGACAAAACCCAAGGTCGAGCAAATGGATATCGCGCCTTGGGGCTAACATCATCCCAGCTTCGGAACACTCTCTATGTCGTCTTTAGCTCAAGCCCAGAACCCTGCGCGTTTTATTCCCATCCAGGAGCGATTGCCCCGGCTGCTGGCCGCCCTCGGTGAGGGACTCTACGAACGGCAGGATGCCTTGCGCCTCGGTCTGCTGGCTGCCCTCAGTGGCGAGAGTGTCTTCTTGCTGGGGCCACCCGGTATTGCCAAGAGCCTGATCGCCCGCCGCCTCAAGCTGGCCTTTCACGACGCCCGCCACTTTGAATACCTGATGACCCGTTTCAGTACGCCGGAGGAGGTGTTCGGCCCCCTCTCCATTCAGGCGCTGAAAGAGGATGGCAAATACCTGCGCCTCACCACAGGTTATCTGCCGGAGGCCGAAGTGGTGTTCCTCGACGAGATCTGGAAGGCAGGCCCCGCCATCCTCAACACTCTGCTCACCGCCATCAACGAGCGGCAGTTTCGCAACGGCGACAGCCAGCACCCCATCCCGATGCGCTTGCTGGTGACCGCGTCCAACGAGCTGCCAGCGCAGGACAGCGGGCTGGAAGCGCTCTACGACCGGATGCTGGTGCGGATCTGGATGGACCGGGTGCAGGAGAAAGCCAACTTTCAATCCATGCTGGCCAGCGATGGCCACGCCCACCAGAACTTGCCGGAATCCCTGCAGATCCGGGGGGATGAGTACGAGCTGTGGCAGAGCCAGATTGAACAGGTGCGCCTGCCGGATGGCTGTTTCGAGCTTATCTATCAGCTGCGTCAGCAGCTCGACAGCCAGCTGGCCCATCGCTGCTATGTGTCGGATCGCCGCTGGAAGAAGGCAGTACGGCTTATCAAGGCGAGCGCCTTCTTCAATGGCCGTGACGAGGTCGCACCGGTAGATCTGCTGCTGTTCAAGGATTGTCTCTGGCATGACGAGGAGTCCCGCACCGCCTTGCTGGAGATGATGACCGAATTCTCCCGTCTCTACGGCTATCAGCAACTGGCGATGACCCGTCAGCTGCTGGCGTTGCGGGATCAGTTCAAACAGCTCAAACAGAGCGTGGCCCAGCGCCTTTGCACAAAGGCCCGCCAACGCAAGCAGTGGTTTGGCCGGCGGGCCCGGGGTATCGAGATCCCGCTTGCCAATGCCAGACCCTTCGGCAAGCAGGTGCACTTCCATCTGCTCACCCCGGCACCGCTGGATGGCAGCGATCCCGAACGTCTTACCCGCACCCTGGTGTTCGATCGCACCCTGCTCTCCCACTGGCGCCCCATCGGTGAGGCGCTGGTAGGTTATGAGTTCGGCAACCCGAAAGAGGGCCATTACGAGCTGGTGCTGGACGATGAGCTGCGGCTGCAGGTGCTCGATATCCAGCGCCAGCAGATCCCGCTGGTTTTGATGGAGCGCAACGCCATCCCCGAGGTGGTGCTGGCGCCCTGGTTGCAGTCGCTCGACGAGTTGCTGGTTCAGGTCGGCAAGGTGATGCAGGAGCTCAAACAGCAGCGCAGCCTGTTCGAGCGTCACCAACAACACCTCTTTATCGCCCAGCGCTGGCTGCAGCAGGTGGAAGACAGCTTCTTTGTGCTGAACCGGGATCTCGAACTGCTGCGCAACGAGCTGACCCTGTGGCGCGAGCGGTTGCCACGGCTGGACGAGTAAGGAGCGCTCATGCTTGAGATCGGCATGCTGGATCTGGGCCTTCTCATGGGAGAGGGTGAGCTGGCGGGAGAGGTGGTGGCGTTGCTGGCGGCCTCGCCCAAGATTTCCGAATTTATCAAACGCTCCCCGCTACAGGGCAAGCTGCTGAAAAAGCGCCTGCAGAGCTGGGGCGAGCAGCTTGGCGAGGAGATCCGTCACAAGCCGGTGCCGGTGGCGCTGGAGCAGGAGTACCTGCTCTATCAGGCACACCGGCAACTGCCGATGACCGAGCTGATTGGTCGCCTGCCCGGCTTGCTGGAGTTGCTGGAGCAGTACAGCCCCTTCGCCGGTGAGGCCCGCTCCTTGGTGCGTCAGCTGACTGCTCACCCCACCGAGGGGCTGCGCCAGCTCTTTATCGACAAGTGGCGCGCCAGTCTGGTGGGGAGCCTGCTGCAACTGCAGCAGCAGATCGCCGAAGCGGAGCGGGAGAAGCAGCGTCAGGAGATTGAAGATCAGCTGCTGGCGAGCCGCACCCTGGCCGATGCCCTCGATCCCAACCAGATCTCCGCTGGTGGTCTTTGGGATCTGGCGCAGGGGCACTGGCACAAGCGCAGTCTGGTGCTGGTCAAGCAGTATGCACGCATGTTGCAGCGCGAACCCTTGCTGGCGGAGATTGCCGGCCTGCTCGGGCGCAGCGAGCGGGATCGGCGGGCGCAGGAGCAACCTGTGCCGCCGGTTCAGGTGCTGGAGCTGGAGCCAGCCCCCAGTGACGATGTGCCGGACGATCTGGTGGGGATCCATCAGGCGAACGATCTGATGAGGTTACTGCCAAGTGAAGCTGTGATGCTGGGGCTGCCGGAGCTGGAGCTGGAGTTCTATCGCCGCTATCTGGAGCGGCGCCTGCTCAGCTATCAGTCACGTGGCACCTTGCCGCGCCAGCGCATCATGCAGCGCACCCCGGAGCAGGGGGGGCAGCAGTTGCAGCAGCGAGGCCCCTTTATCGTCTGCGTCGATACTTCCGGTTCCATGGGGGGATATCCCGAGGAGTGTGCCAAGGCGCTGTTTCTGGCGTTGCTCAAGGTGGCGATGGATGAGAAGCGCGGCTGCTACCTGATGCTCTTCTCCACCGAGGTGGCGACCCTCGAGATCACCGCGGATACCGGTCTGGACAAGGCGGAGCGCTTTCTCTCCATGAGTTTTCACGGCGGTACCGATCTGGTGCCCTGCCTCGAGAAGGCACTGGCCAAGCTCGATGATCCCGCCTTTGCCAAGGCGGACGTGCTGGTCATCTCCGATTTTATCGCCCAGAGCCTGCCCCACGCCCTGCTCGATCAGATGAACCACTATCGTCAGCGCCAGACCCGTTTCCACGCCGTCGCCATGTCCCGTCACGCCAAGCAGGCGCTGCTGCGGGTGTTCGACAACAGCTGGCTGCTCGATTGCGGCCTGCGCGGCCGGCTGCTGCGGCGCTGGCAGCATCTGTGACGATATAGAGGACACCAGTTGGGCATCTGATTGCGATTTTCCCCCTCCCTGATTCGGCCGGCGCTCACCCTGACTCGACGATGATTCGCTACTGTGGGTCCGGTGGACATATCTTTGGGCTTCCTGCGGTGGCGCTTCCCTTTACAACGGTGGTGGCAGAAGGGAACAATAACAATAGTCATGTAGTATCGGATTGCCCCTTTTATCCGGAGAGTTTATGCGTCATCTCGCTGTACTGCTTTTGTTGGCAGCGTTCAGGCTTGCAGCTTATCCTTTGGCTCCTGCCCAGCTGGAAGGGGTGCTTGATGAGATGGAGCGAACCTACCAGCTTATAGAGTTACAGAGCGAGCGACTTAACCAGTTATTGCTGGAGGGGGATTCTTATTCACAATCGCAGCTGATGCGGATCAGGCGTTTGACCTGTTGGGCACAATCTGCCGATGACATGCAGAAGTCCAGTGCGGCTGTTACCTATGCCAATGCCCAATTGTTGCTGGCTTATCAGCAGCAGGATGGCGTTGCTATGGCAGACCTGACCATCTGTCGTGGTTGGTTCAATCAGCTACTGGGTGATGTGGCACATGCCCGTAAGGACTACGATGAGGGGTTGCAACGGGCCAGGGTGGCCCACGAGCCAAAGCTGGAAGCTCAGGCTCTGTCCCACCGTGGCGCTATGTTGTCGTTTCACGGCGCGGCAGGCCAAGGGTTGGTCGATCTTACCAGGGCGCACACCATTTATGAACGGCTCGGATTGATATCATGGTCTCAGCACGTCCAGCTGGAGATTGCAGCAGCATTTCGTCGTATGGGCCTTTATACCGATGCATTTACTGCTTTGGCGCCGCTTCGTCCGTACTTTATCGCCAGCAGTGATCGCTTCGGCATGGCCAGACTTAGCGATCAACTTGCTCTTATCTATCTGCGGACCGAACGTTATCAGGATGCCTTGGCTGAACTTGAGCTCAGCTCTGCATACTACCGTCAGATCCGGTATCGGATTGAGCATGCTGCTCGTCAGATAATGAAGGCCGAGGCCCTGCTCGGGCTGGGTAACCCCGATGAAGCAAAGAGTTTGTTGGATGCGGCTAGCAAAGTCTTGTTGGCAGATGTGGATCCCGTGCTTTATGGCCGTGTAGAGTTGGTGAGAGCCAAGTGGCAGCTGCAGGCTGGGCAACCGGAACAAGCGCTGCAGTCGCTGGAGCGAGTTGAGCCCATTCTCAAGGCGAAGGGCTATGTATTGTTTCTTACCACGTTGTATGCATTGCGTGCTGAGGCACAGGAGGCGTTGCATAACTATCCTGCGGCGTTGGCTGCCCAGCGGGATAACCTGACGCAAGAACAGCTCCTCGCTCAACTGTTACGGGAGCAAAGCATTGCCTGGGTTCGCGGCGAGTTCGAACTGGCCCGTCAAGAAGGGGATAATGCACGACTGAGAATCGAGCAGCAGTTGCAGCAGCAGGAGCTGGAGCAGGTCAAGGAGCGTCGCTTCTGGCTGCTGGTGGTGATGGTGCTCTGCGGGGTACTGGCACTGCTGACGATGGGGTGGCTGCTTGATCGCAACCGTCGGATGCGTCGTCTGGCCTTTACCGATGAGCTGACCGGCATCAACAACCGCCGTCGGGTGCTGCGGCAGGGCAGTGATATGTTGGCGCAGGCTCGCAGGCAGGGCACGCCATTTTGTCTGCTGGTGTTCGATATCGATCACTTCAAGCGGATCAACGATACCCTGGGACATCATCAAGGAGACAGGGTGCTGCAATGGGTCTCTCGGGCGGCAGATCGTCAGCTGCGGCATCAGGATCAGTTGGGGCGTACCGGCGGAGAGGAGTTCTTGATCCTGCTGCCGGATACCAGCCTTGAAGAGGCGTGCCGGGTGGCTGAGCGGATCCGTCACACGGTGGCCAACCGGGCGCTGCCCGGCATGTCGTACCCGGTAACTATCAGTATCGGATGTGCCTCTCTGCGAGACGATGATCAGGATCTGGCGGCCTTGATCCAGCGTTCTGACAATGCGCTGTATCGTGCGAAAGAGGCGGGGCGCAACCGGCTGGAGACAGACGAGTGACGGGCTGGGTATTGTCACTCAGCAGGATGTCATCGCTATTCGGGAGCACACTGATACGGCGATGATGCTCGTCCCCTGCGCTCGTTCTTGCCTGCGATGACAGATTGGCAAGCGCGAGCGCAGAAGACCGTCAAAAGGGCGTTATGCCCAGGCGCTGCCGCCATTGAGGTGAAGCACCTCACCATTCATGTTGTTATTGCTCATCAGGAATAGCGCGGCCTGCGCATAATCCTCTCCCTCTCCCAAGCGTTTCAACGGCAGGCTTTGTGCCACGGCAGCCACTTTTTGTGGGTCATTGCCCAGCGCTTTAACCAACATGGGAGTGCGCATGGGGCCCGGGTTGATGACGTTGATCCGACGGGGGGTCAGCTCGGTAACCAGACTATGAGCCAGCGTTTCAACCGCGCCAGCTGCAACGGCAGGGAGTGCCTTACCTAGTTGTGGGCGGCGCGTCACCATCCCGGACGTGAGCACGATGGAGCCGCGTTCGGACAATTTGGGTGCTGCGGCGCGGATCGCATGAACACTTCCCCAGAAGCGGCTGTCCATGTTGATTTTCAAATCCTCGATGGCAGCGGTGAGAAAGCTGCCTGGTCGCATGACGGCGGCGGTGATGACGAGATGATCCAGCGAATCCAGCTGGTTGAAAAAGTGATTGACGGAGTCGACGTCGAGAATATCCAGTTGATGGCCACTGGCATTTGGGCCCAGTTCAGCCAGCGCAGTGGCAAGCTGCTCACGGCTGGAACCGCCGATAATGACCTTGGCGCCTTGCTCGATCGCTTGTTGGGCGGTGGCCAGGCCAAGACCCGAGGTACCACCGATAATGACGATCTGTTGATTGTGCAGGGTGGAATGTTTCATGTAATGACCTCTCTATTATGTAGATACGATTTACATATTTGTAGCTGGATAGGGAAAGTCCAAGTATGAAAATTTATCAAGAGTGGTTGTTGCTGGCATGGGGAGGGGGCCAACTCCACGTGGTCCGGATGCTGCCATCCGATTCGGAGTGTTTGATTTTCTGTTCAGCTGGAACCTGTGGAACGGAGGAGCGGCCAAATTATCATCTCTTGTCAGGCTGGGTATTTTTCACTCGCGCGGGTATAATGTCGCGCAATTTTGCTTTGACTCAGGCGAGAAGACCCATGTAACGCAACCCTCCTCCCTCTCCCCACTAGGTTGGCAATACGCCAGCTGGCGTGGCTTTCGTTGCGTATACATGTGCCGTGAGCGGCATTCCGGATTTATTCCCACGGTGGTTGATGCCACCGCTCAATAGAAGAACGTTGAATTATGTCAGCTGAATTTCTGAGTGAAGTCTCTAAGAGACGCACTTTTGCGATCATTTCGCACCCGGATGCGGGTAAAACCACCATCACCGAGAAAGTCCTGCTGTTCGGACAGGCCATTCAGCGCGCCGGTACCGTCAAGGGCCGTGGCTCGGGCCAGCACGCCAAATCCGACTGGATGGAGATGGAGAAGCAGCGTGGTATCTCCATCACCACCTCGGTGATGCAGTTCCCCTATGCCGATTGTCTGGTCAACCTGCTCGACACCCCGGGTCACGAGGACTTCTCCGAAGATACCTACCGTACCCTGACGGCGGTCGACTGCTGCCTGATGGTCATTGACGCCGCCAAGGGTGTTGAAGACCGGACCCGCAAGCTGATGGAAGTCACCCGTCTGCGGGATACCCCCATCCTCACCTTTATGAACAAGCTGGACCGCGAAGTGCGCGATCCGATGGAAGTGATGGATGAGGTGGAGCGCGAGCTGAAGATCATGTGTGCCCCCATCACCTGGCCTATCGGCTGCGGTAAATCCTTCAAGGGTGTCTACCACCTCTACAAGGATGAGACCTATCTCTATCAGAGCGGTCAGGGCCACACCATCCAGGAGAAGCGGGTGGTCAAGGGGCTGAACAACCCGGATCTGGATGCCGCCGTCGGCGAAGATCTGGCTCAGCAACTGCGTGACGAGCTGGAGCTGGTGCAGGGCGCCTCTCCCGAGTTCGATCACGATGCCTTTATCGCTGGCGAGATGACCCCGGTCTTCTTCGGTACCGCACTGGGTAACTTCGGTGTTGACCACATGCTGGATGGCCTGACTGACTGGGCGCCGTCTCCCATGCCGCGCAAGGCCGAGAGCCGCGAAGTGGTGGCGACCGAGGAGAAGTTCTCCGGTTTCGTATTCAAGATCCAGGCAAACATGGATCCTAAGCACCGTGACCGTATCGCCTTCATGCGTATCGTGTCAGGTACTTACAGCAAGGGCATGAAGATGCGCCACGTGCGCATCGGCAAGGATGTGAACATCTCCGACGCCGTGACCTTTATGGCCGGTGACCGTGAGCAGGCGGAAGACGCCTTCGCCGGTGACATCATCGGTCTGCACAACCACGGTACCATCCAGATCGGCGACACCTTCACCCAGGGTGAGGATCTCAAGTTCACTGGTATCCCGAACTTTGCACCGGAACTGTTCCGCCGCATCCGCCTGCGCGACCCGCTCAAGCAGAAGCAGCTGCTCAAGGGGCTGGTCCAGCTCTCTGAAGAGGGTGCGGTGCAGGTGTTCCGTCCGCTGATCAGCAACGATCTCATCGTTGGTGCGGTCGGTGTGCTGCAGTTTGACGTGGTGGTTTCGCGCCTCAAGAGCGAGTACAACGTCGAGGCCATCTACGAGGCTGTCAACGTCTCCACCGCCCGCTGGGTGGAAGGTACCGACGTCAAGAAGTTCGAAGAGTTCAAGCGCAAGAACGAGGTCAACCTGGCCCTCGATGGCGGTGACAACCTCACCTATATCGCACCGACCATGGTCAACCTGCGCCTGGCACAGGAGCGCCACCCGGACGTTGAGTTCCGCCAGACTCGCGAGCACTGATAAGTGCTTGCCTGCTCGGCAGACAAGATAAAAGAGACCCCGCTTCGGCGGGGTCTCTTGTTTTGTGTCGTTTTGCCTGTTTAAGGAGGGATGCAGGGGGTAATGGTTCAGCATATACCAGTCGCAAGCAGCCCTCACCCTAGCCCTCTCCCGGAGGGAGAGGGAACCATCAGAGGTCAGCCTGAAAGATCGCGGAAGTGTTTTTACCCCCTTCTCCCCTTGCGGGAGAAGGGTTGGGGATGAGGGGGCTACCCCAGTGTCAGCACCATACAGATCTCGCAATCCCCGTGGCCGGTGCAGCCAAGGGGGCCGGGCAGGTGTTCAAAGCCCAGTGATTCGTAGAGGCTGGTGGCCTCGCGCAGTACTTCGGTGGTCTCCAGATAGCAGCGCTGATAGCCCAAGTCACGAGCGGCATCCAGTGCCTGCAATACCAGCCGCTTGCCAAGGCCCAGTCCGCGCAGGGCGGGCATAAAGTACATCTTCTGCAGCTCGCAGACTCCCTCTTCTCCCGCCAATGGCGCGATACCGCCACCGCCGAGGATGGAACCGTCTGGTCCTTCGATGACCCAGTAGCGACTCTTCTCCCCCTGATAGCTCTGGGAGAGGGTATCGAGATTGGGATCCGAGACCCCATAGCCCTTGTCTGCGGTGAGACCATATTCGGCCGATACGGCGCGGATCACCAAGGCGATCTGGGCATTGTCCGCCGCCGTGATGGGGCGGATCTGGTAACCCCGCTGGCGGCGGGCGCGGGAGAGGGCGCTGCGATAGAGCCGCAGCCCTTGCCACAACTGCTCCCGCTCGGGCAGGCTCAACTGCGCCAGCATCTCTTCCATCGCCCCGTCCATCTCCCGGTGCAACTCCAGCAGCATCCCCTGACCGTTGACGGTGAGGCGGGCCTCCTTGCTGCGGCCGTCGGAGGGGTGCGGGTGCCAGCTGATGAGCTCCCGCTCGGCGAGGCGTGCCAGCGGACGGCTGGCGTTGGATTTGTCGATGTGCAGCTTTTCTGCCAGCTGCTGGTTGGTGGCCGGGGCGTTTTCCAGCTCGATCAGCAGGTGAGCCTCGATGGGGGTGAGGGCCAGATTGCCGCATTGCTGGGAGAGCATGCCGAGTTCGCGAACCAGATCGCGCGACAGGGCGCGCAGGGGACGGGGATCCATATCGTGGGTTCCTTTTTAGTTGTGCATGACAACTAAAATAGCGTAAAAGTTGTAATTCGCAACTTTTTTTCTCCGTCATGTTTGTATGGGGGAGGTGGAGCAGACTAACCCTGTGTCACTGGATCGGATCAGGATTAGCTGCGGTGATGGCCTGCTATCAGCCTTTGGCGGTCGGAATGCCCCAATCATTCAATCTGGTCTGCCACTGGTGAAGCCCTGCCTTGATCCGAAACGGCCCCAGTTGCCATGGGGTGGGCATGGCTTGCTCCAGCGTGCGAGCCAGCAGCTGTTTGGCCCAGCCCGAACGGTCGGAGCCCTGCCAGCTACCGCCCTGTAACTGCAACATGGAGATGACCTGACGCAGTTCGTGCAATCTGCCGATGCTCTGCTCTTGCTTGAGCTGGCGCATTCTGGCCTGGGATGGCAGTAACCAGCCAAGCAAGCGGGCGGTACGGCTGGTAGCTGGTTGCCGTAGCGCCTGAATACCCTCGTCCAGCACCTTGAAGTAGGGCTGGGTGAGCGTGACTCCCAACATATCTAGGGTATGGGAGGAAAACCGATCTGCATCTGAGTGGGTCGGAAGATTCAGGGTGTTAGCCTCGACTTGCTGCAGGTAGTGGTTGTTTTCCTCCTTGAGCTGCTGCGCCAGCTCTCGCACCTGGGGGAGGGATAACCGGGACAGGATTGTCAAATCGACACGGGTTGCCGGGATCGGAACTGCCGGGGGCAGATGCTGGCCATCCAGTTCGGCTTGCAGGTTGGCGGCTGCTCTGGTCAGTTTTGCCAGGGCCTGACAGGCCGGGCGATTGGCCAGTTGGCGGGTGATCTCCTGCTCCAGCTTGAGATGTTCCTGTGCCTCCTGCTGCCTTCGCTGGGCCTCCTTCTTCAGTTCGATCGTTGGATTGGGCAGATCATCGCTTGGTGCGGCAGTGGTGGTGGCAAGCGCTGCTGGCGGTAGCGGTGTGGCCCGTACAGTGAAGTTGAACTCCAGTATCCCTTCGAGTTTGAAGTGACGACCCAGAATGCTTTCCCGCACTCTCGCTTGGGCGAAGGCGTTATAGAGCGCACCACGGCCATGACCGGCCAGCAGACGGTTTATCAGGGTTGCAGTCTCCTCCTTGCGGGAGGGAAGGGCGTTGATCTTGACCTGTACCCCCCTGGGTGTATCGAGCAAGCCAAGATAGCGGCCGATCTCGGGCTGTTGCAGATAGCCTCGCAGATAGGCGGTGTGGCGCTCACGTTTGGCTGGGTCGGCGTCCAGATAGTGTTGCAGCACCTGTTTTAGCTCCTGCGCCAGTTGCAGCAGTTCGGGTTCGCGCAAGGAGCGCGATGGAAGTGGTTGGCTGCGTAACTGGCAGGATTTGCTGCCAAAGGCACCCTTGAGAGTGATATAGCGCCCGATCTCACCGGTGGGATCTTTGACCAGGGGCTGGATGAATGTTTTGCCGTCCGGCAGTTTTTTTAGCTGGTTGAGCAGGGTGACCAGGTGGGTCATGGGATCGGTTTTCGCCAGCGTCGGTTTGCCGAGTTCATTGCGCATCTGTCCAGCGCTCAGCAATTCATCCAGCGCGGTTTGCTGTTCGGGGTGCTGTGCCAGATAGCCCGAGAGCCCCTTGCGCAGTTCATGGTTCAGCAACTGCTGGCTATCTGGTGTCAGGGCTGGCGGGGGCGGGAGTGTCAGTTCAGCCCGTTCGGCGGTGGGAGCGGTCAGATTGCGAAACAGGTTAATCAGGCGATGGCCGGGATTGCTCTGGTGGCTGGGTGGCATTGCGATAGCTGCAAGTGGGGCGCTGTGGTCGATCTTCATGATGAGCTCCTTGCTCACAGCTCTGCTGCGTAGAGTCGGGGGGTGAGGTCATGAGCCAGTCCGACAAGTTGACCCATCAGGTTGTCGAGCAGTGGTTCATCGCAGTGAGCGAGAAAAATCTGGGCGTAGAGGGTGAGGATTGGCATATCGCCATCCAACCCGAGCCAGGTGCCACCCATCAGAGCGACCTCGCTATTGAGGCTCAGCCAGTGCTGCAGGTTGGCGGGGGTCAGATGATTGGCATCCAGCTGGCCTGTCATCGGAGTGGTGATGAGCAGCACGCTCTCATCGGGAGCGACTTCCAGCCACCACTCTCTATTCTGCTGATCCAGCAACAGAAAGAACCGGTTTTTCTCATCCGGGGCCGCAGGGACCTGCATACCGGAGAGGCGGGCGATCCAGTGATAAACAGGGTGGTGTGACATGGTGGCTCTCCCTTTTGCCAAGTGTTGGGAAGAGTATTTCATGGTGTGGCGGCACGCTCTGTCAGTGCTGGCCGCAATTATGGCGGGAAAGGACGAACGACAGCTCCTATGATTGGGCTGCCGCAGGATGCTCGTCAGGCTGCAGCTCTGATAGCCAGCTCCGGACGGCGGGAGAAGCAGTGGGCAAGCAGCAGCATGGTGGCCACGCCCACCGTACCCAGCACCAGCCATGGGAGAGCCGGTTGTCCCTGTTGCAGCGAGAAGTCATAGAGGGAGCCACCGCCCACGTAGCCGGTCATGCCTCCCAGCGCCAGTCCGAGGCGGCTGAAGCCCATGTAGCTGCCGCGGGCTGTGGGGTTGGCAAGCCGGGTCATCAGGGTCTCCCGGGCCGGTTCACAGATGATGATCCCCAGATAGAAGCAGGCCAGCAGTACGAAGATGCCGGAGAGGGTGCTGACGAAGGCGACCAGCCCGATCCCCACCGTCATGAGCAGGATACCCGCCATCAGCCGGCTCTCCAGCCGATAGCGCCGCTCGCTGAAACGGGCGATAGGGTAGAGCAGCGCCAGTGACAGCGCCGTTTCCAGGCTGTACATCCAGCCCACCGCCGTGGTGGTACCTGAGAGCTGCTTGACCAGAATGGGGAAAATCAGCATCACCTGTACCCACAGCATGTAGTAGCCGCTCAGGATCAGTACCAGTCGGCAGAAGGCGCGATCAGCCAGCACCTGTCCCAACCCTTCCCGCATCGGGGTCGGTTTGACCGAGAGGCGGTAGGCGGGCAGCAGGGTCCAGTTGCAGAGAGCCGCCAGGGTGAAGAGTCCGGCGCCCAGCAGGCAGACGTAGGTGAAGTCAAAGCGCAGCAGCCAGCTGCCGAGCAGGGCACCGGTGACGGCCCCTGCGCTCTCCAGCATCATCAGCAGGGAGATAAAGCGGCCCCGCTCATGGGGACGGGTAAATTTGATCACCAGTGCGGCCCGGGGTGGGTCGAACAGGCAACCGCCCAGTCCGGAGAGGAAGCAGGAGAAGATCAGCATGGTGCCACTGTCGGCCCAGGCCAGGGTGGCAAAGCCGACGGCGCGCAACAGCATGCCGGTGACGATGAGCGGGCGGGCGCCAAAGCGGTCAGCGAGGGAGCCGCCAAAGATCCCCAGCCCCTGCTGGGTCAGCTGGCGCAGGCCGAGGGCCAGCCCCACCAGACCGGCCGCCCAGCCGAGTTGATCGACGAAGCGCAGGCTGATCATCGGCATCACCACAAAGAAACCCAGGATCACCAGTGTGGTATCCAGCGCCAGAAACCAGCGCCCCCAAAACCTCGCCCTATCGACCATAACGCCCTCTCATTCACAGATACCTTCATTCTGGAGAGGGTTTAGATATAGTGGTAGACGACAACTACCTATATTTCATATCAGGATTATTTATGTCTATGGATTTGGACGATCTGCAACTGCTGCTGGATGTGGCCGAGCTGGGCAGCTTCAGTCAGGCGGCGGCCATTCGTGGCTGGTCACAGCCGCTGGTGAGCCAGCGGATTGCCCAGCTGGAGGAGAGCCTCGGAGCACCGCTGTTTCAGCGTCATCGACGCGGGGTGACGCCGACCCGTGCCTGCGAGGAGTTTCTCCCTGCCGCTCGCTCGGCGCTGGCCACTCTGAGTGAAGGACGGTTGGCACTGCAGGGGGCACCTGCGCTGCCTTGTATCCGTCTCTCCAGTCTGCCATCCCTCACCTCCGTGGTGTTTGGCTCGCTATTGATGGAGCTGGTGGATGAGCCGTTCGAAATCCGCTGCACCACGGATCACTCCGGCGAGATCATGCAGTCGCTGCTGACCGGGGAGGCCGATATCGGCTTTGTACTCAAGCGTCCGCCGGTTGCTGGCCTGCAGATGGAGCTGCTTTGCTGCTCCCCCATTATCGCTATCGCCTCGCCATTGCATCCGCTGGCCGGTTGTCACGGCCTCACCCTGGAGGATATTGCCGACCAGCGGCTGGCGCCTCAGGTATGGGGGCCGGGGTGTGACGTCTTTATCCAGCAGTTGCGGCGGCTGCGGCGGGCTGCCAGCCCCCTGCATGCGGTGCAGCCCGCCAGTGCGGCGCGGGATCTGGCGCTGGAACACGGGTTTATCACCCTGATGCCGGAGCTGGCCATCAAGCGGGATCTGGAGGTGGGGCGGCTGGTCAGGCTCGATGTGCGCAATCTGCCGCAAGAGCATTGGGATGTGATGATGGCTTGGCGAGGTGGCAAGCGGCCCAACCCGGCCCGGGAAACCGTGTTGGCCACCGCCCGCACGCTGGCGAAACGGTGGCGCAATGAGTAGAGCGATGCGGGACAAGGCCCGCACCGGGTGGATCAGTAGCTGGCCTTGAGGGTCACGCCACTGAACGCTGCAAACCCTGACAGCTGCACATGCCAGGTGCCCGCCTTGGGATTGGTGAACGAGCAGCTTTCGTTATTGCCCCCCTTGTAGGGGCGGCAGTCGTAACTGCTGCTGGTGGGGGCGCTGCCAAAGCGGACGTAGAGGTCGGCATCACCGGTACCGCCGCTGCTGCTGATCTGCAGCGACCTGGTGCCCGCCGGTACGTTCAGGGTGTAGTTGAGTTTGCCACCCTTGCTGGCGGCGAGGTTGCTCACCGGCACGCCGTTTTGCAGCACGTTGTCGCTCGGTGGCGGCGTGCTGCCGCAGCTGGCATCGACCCCGACGGTCTGGAAGGCCCGTGCCACATCCGCCTGACTGTAACCCAGATCGGCGGTCGCCCGGCTGACGCCGCAGGCCCCTTGCTGATAGTTGGTGTTGGCGCCCCAGTAGAGGCGGTTGGCCAGCAAGAAGACTTCAAATGCCTTGCGGGTGTTCCAGCCACTGCTGGTGGCGAGCAGGTAGAAGGCGCGGTTATAGACCCCGGAGCTGTGGTGTACATCCATCCCCTCCTGATAATCCGCCGCATGGCCGATGGACCTGCCATCCCGGGTCGGATCCTCGAAGTAGCGCAGGGAGCCGTTGCCCTTGAAGATCTGGGCGCCGACCAGCCAGTCGTTGCTCCCCTTCATGTAGAACTCGGCCGCTTCCCCCGCCATATCGGAGAAGGCCTCGTTGATGCCGCCGGATTGTCCTGAATAGATCAGCCCGGAGTTCTGTTCGGTAAAGCCGTGGCTCACCTCGTGAGCCGCCACATCAAGGCTCACCAGCGGGTGGAAGGTGGTAGCGCCGTCACCGAAGGTCATCTGGCTGCCATCCCAGAAGGCGTTCTCGTAATTCTTGCTGTAGTGAACCCGCATCTTCAGTTTGAAGGTGAGGGGCGCCGTGTTGTACCAGTTGCGGTACATGTCGAACACCACGTTGCCGAAGTAGTGGGCGTCGTTGAGGGGCGAATAGGCGCCGTTGATCTCCTTGACCCGGTTCTCCGGGCAGGTGAACTGGTGGATGGCACCGCCTGAGGTGGCGTGGTTGAGGTTGATGGTATCGACGTTGGGGCTGGTCATCCGGCAGTTGTCATCCACGATGAGCGGGCCAAAGTCGGTGCCGTAGACGTATTTGCCGGTCTTGATGTTGCCCCCGGGGCCGGTGGCATCCTTGTGGTTGATCCCCTCCCAGCGTTTGAGCTCCTCACCGCTCTGGGCATCAAGAATGACGAAGGGGCGGCTCGGCTTGTCACCTTCGGCGATGAAGGAGACCTGATAAACCAGCCGGGCCAGCCCGTTCTCATCCTGCATCACGTAGAGTTTGACCTGCTCGTTGCTCCCCTTGCTGCCCGCCTTGGCCTTGCTGGCGGCATCCTGTGGCGAGAGGGTGGCGACCGGGCTTGCCACATCCTGATCGATCTGGCGCAGCATGCGCCCGCTGGCCTGTTGCAGCTGGCCGTTCAGGCTCTTGTCAGCTACCACCACCTGACCCATTACCGGGATGCCGTTCCAGACCTGCTCGTAGCGGATCCGCTGCTGGCCATTGGGCAGCTTGACCACCCGCACCTGACGAAACTCGCCATCTTCCAGCTGCAAGGTACCACTCGCGGCACTGAGGCCTGTCATGGCCCGGATGCCGTTTGCCGTTACGTTGATCTCTACCTCTTGCGCCGCCAGTGCGGCGCTTCCCCAGCAGGCCAGCGCAACGGCCAGATAAATTTTATTCATCTCTTCTTTCCTTAAATCGATGAGGTTGATAAACCGACCGAAGGTCGGGCGTTTTGAAGCTAGTGCCGGTGGGGGAAAGTGCCCCCTGTCAAAAGTGACAGCGCAGCACAAAGGGGTAGCAGGATCTGCCAAAGTGCCGTTTGGGGGGCATTTATCGGCGTCATGTGGAGAGCATTATCCGGTTTCAGACTCCCACCCTCCTCTTTTGAGGGAGGAGAGTACGTGCGCTGTCACCCTCTGCGAAGCCTGCCGGAGGGGGGCCGTAAAAGTGGCTGGCGCGGCCAGTGGCGATTGGCTACATTGGGTGGCTGGTTCGCTATTTGATCACTGATTTGAAAGGAGAATCCCATGTTTTCATGGCAGTTGGACGACGAGCTTGCGCTGCTCTTCTTGCAGCCCGATATGGCGAGCGAACTGTTTGCCCTCTGCAATGACAACCGGGAGTACCTCTCCCAGTGGCTACCCTGGCCGCCACTGATCCAGCGCCCCGTTGACAGCGCCCTCTTCATTCGCAGTGCCATCGAGAAGTTCGCCCGGGGCGAGGGGCTCACCACCGCCATCGAGTATCAGGGGGAGGTGGTGGGAGTCATAGGTTACAACAGCATCGATCACGACCTTGGCAAGGTGGTCATCGGCTACTGGCTGGTGGAGCGCTGGCAGGGTAACGGCATCATCACCCGTGCCTGTCAGGCCCTGATCCACCACGCCTTCGAAGAGATGGGGATGGAGAAGGTGGAGATCAGCGCCGCCACCGATAACGAGCCCAGCAGGGCTGTTTGTGAACGGCTCGGGATGCAGCTTGAGGGGGTGACCCGGCGCGCAGAGCGGCTGGGCAACCGGATTGTGGACCATGCCCACTACAGCCTGCTGCGCGATGAGTGGTTAAGGCAGAGGGAGTCCTGATGGCGCTGCCACATATCAAGACGGCCCGCACCCACCTGACCATACTGTCGCCGGATCAGGCCCCCATGATGCTCGACTTCTACCGGCGCAACCGTGACCATCTCACCCCCTGGGAGCCGCTTCGGGACGAGCACTTTTACACCCTCTCTTACTGGCATGCCCGGCTGCAGGACAGCTACAGCCAGTTCTTCAACGGCACCGGCGTCAATCTGGTGGCCATCGATCCGACTGGCGAGCGGGTGATCGCCACCTGCAACTTCAGCAATATCCTGATGGGGGTCTTCAAGGCGTGTCATCTGGGCTATGCCATCGACCAGCAGCATCAGGGGCAGGGGGTGATGAGAGAGGTGCTGTCAGCCGCCATCGACTACCTGTTTCGGGAGCACGATCTGCATCGCATCATGGCTTGCTACATGCCAGCCAATCAGCGCAGTGGCTCCTTGCTGGAGCGGCTCGGCTTTGAGCGGGAGGGGTTTGCACGGGCGTATCTGATGATCAATGGCCGCTGGGAGGATCATATCCTCACCTCGCTGATTAATCCGGCCCCCTGAGCGACAGATAAAAAAACGGGTCCGAAGTTGCCTTCGGACCCGTCTTCGAATGAGGTGCAGGCTTAGTTGGCCTTGGCATCGCTCACTGCAGCTTCAACCTTGGTAGCGGCTTCGGTAGCAGCTTTTTCTACGGTTGCAGTCGCTTCGGAGGTGGCCTTCTCTACGGTAGAGGTGGCTTCGCTAGCGGCTTTTTCTACAGTGGCAGCAACTTCGGCGGCCGGAGCAGCAGCAGGAGCGGCAGCTTTTTCTTCTTTCTGACCGCAAGCAGTCAACATCAGACCCAGGATACCGGCTACCAGTACTTTGTTCATGTGCATTCCCTCAAAAAAAGATGGAGAGATGGTCTGTGCAACCATCACAGCGCCCACCGTTGCCCGGTATTGAAACAAGAAGCCGGGAGGCAGCAGGCGGGCGCAATATAGCCCCATTAGTTACCGATGAAAACGGATATCACAATGACATTTTTTCGTGCCGTGGATAAAAAGCTCCACTGCAACGACTGATATCAATACAAGATGCCGTTAAATGGCGCTAATTGCACAATAAAACACCACCTTGCTGTCATCTTGCGGCGGTTTAACAAGGTCAAGGTTGCTCAAGCGCGGCCGATGACCCGTACCTTAGTCAGACAGCTTCTGACAGGGCAGCCGTTTTCCCTCAAGGTGGCTCTGACGGGCCAGATCCAGCAGCGCCATCACCGCCAGCGCTTCACTTGCTGGCACCGGGTTGCTCCCTTCCCCCTTGATGGCGGCGCAGACACCGCGATAGTAGGCGCCATAATCCCCCGCCTCACCCACCACGCTCTGCTGCTGCAGCTGACCATCGACAATGCGGCTGAGCTGACCTAGTTCGCTATCCATGCCCCAATCCGCTGCCGGTGGCCGCTTGCCCAGTTTGAGCTGTTCTTCCTGCACATCCATACCGAATTTCACGAACGAACCCTGGCTGCCGTGAATGACAAAGCGCGGCATGGTGGCCGAGACCAGACAGCTGCCATGCAGAATAACCCGCAGAGCACCGTAACCCAGCACCACATGGAAGTAGTCGTCCGCCAGTGCGCCGGGGCGCTGCTCGGCCAGATCGGCCTGCAACCAGTCCGGCTGGCCGAACAGCTGCAGCGCCTGATCCAGTACATGGGGGCCTAGATCGAACCAGAGGCCGGAACCCGGGCCACCCGCTTCGCGCCGGCGCGGGCGCACTTCTGGGCGATAGCGATCGAAGTGGGATTCGAACTGGGCGATCTGCCCCAGCGTCCCCTCGGCAATCAAACGGCGCACGGTGAGAAAATCCCCGTCCCAACGGCGGTTGTGGAAGATGCTGAGCAGTCGCTGCTGCTTCTGCGCCAGTTCGACCAGTGCTTTCGCTTCTGCCAGATCCAGAGCAAAGGGCTTGTCGATCACCACATGTTTGCCTGCCAGCAGCGCCTGGCGGGCGAGGGGGGCATGGGTGTCGTTGGGGGTGGCGATCACCACCAGATCGACGGTCTCATCGCTTAGCACCTCCTCCAGTGAACCGACCCGGCAGCCGGGCAGATCGGCCTGCACCTTGGCGGCATCGCGGCTCACCACCCAACTCAGGGACAAGCCCGGTGTGGTGGAGAGGAAGGGGGCGTGGAAGGTCTTGCCTGCAAAGCCATAGCCCACCAGGGCTGCGTTGAGAGTGTGGCTCATCGGGAGTTCTCCGCTGACATCGAGTGAGTGGGGTTGCCATCGCCGGCTCTCTGCCGGATGGCCATATGCTGTAAAAGCGATACAAACGAGAAGGGGGCCGATGGCCCCCTGAGTGTGCCCATCAGAGCACAGGATTTATTGCAAACACAAGCGACGACCGCGTCGGGTCATCAGCATCACCAAGGGCGGCAGCAGCAGCCACATATGCAGCGCCAGCTGGCTCAGCGGGTCGTGCATCAGGGCGCCGGTCAGGCCAACCAACGCGCCGGATCCGCTCATCTGGAACAGGCCGAGCAGAGCCGCGGCGGTACCGGCGCAGTGGCCGAACGGTGCCAGCGCCATCCCGGCGGCAGCGCCCAGGATCATGGCAAAGCCGATGCTGGAGAGGAATACCGGCCCCATCATCGCCAGCGGATGCTCGATATGCATGGCCAAAGTCAGGGTGATGGCCGAGAGCATCAACACCAGCAGGCCGATGCGCAGGGTGCGTCTTGGCCCTACCTTGGCGATAAAGCGCGGCGCCATAAAGCAGGCCAGAATGTTGAGGGCGGCGTTGGCGGTAAACCAGTAGCTAAAGCCGCTCATATCGAGCCCCAGTTTCACCATCAGCTGCACCGGTGCGGCGGTGACATAAGCGAGGATCACCGCCATCGCCAGCATGCACAGCGCCGCATTGAACAGGAAGCTGGGGGAGCGCAGCACCGGGCTGTAGCGGGACCAGCTGATGAGGGCCCCTTCACTGCGGGTCTCCTCCGGGCGGGTCTCCGGCATCCGCCACATCAGCCAGCTGCCGACGATGAGCGCATAACCGGCCATAAACCAGAAGTTGGCAGACCAGCCCGCCTTGGCGGTGAGCCAGCCACCGAGCAGGGGGGCCAGCGCAGGAATAAAGCAGATGGCGCCATTGAGATAGGAGATCATCTGACCGCTCTTTTTCGGGCCATAGCTGTCACGCACCACCGAGAAGGCGGCGACCGAAGTAGCGCAGGCGCCGAAGCCCTGCAGCACCCGGGCCAGCATCAATTCGCCGAGGCTGGCGGCAAAACCGGCCCCCAGCGCGCTCAGGCCATAGAGCAGCACGCCGCCCAGCGCGATGGGCTTGCGACCGTAGCGATCGGCCAGCGGGCCAACAAGCAGTTGCCCCAGCCCCATGCTGAACAGGAACCAGGTGATGGTGCCCTGCATCAGAGTTACTTCGGCGCCCAGCTGCTCGGCCATCTGCGGGATGGCGGGCAGGTAGATGTCGATAGCCAGCGGACTGAACAGCACCAGTAGTACGAGTAAAAGTATCAATGGCATCTGTCACCTCTTTAGTCAGCCAGGTTAATGAATTGGGGCGCGAGTCTACTGACTCACAGTAATGAATAGAAATGGTATTTAATCACTTTGGTTATTCCATTATGGAAACATGTATTAAAAAGCTGGTTATTCGATGGCGGCAAATCCCCCGTAACCCCATCACAGCGGGTGTAATTGACGCTTTTACTAAACGCTTGCGCCGCATAGAATGCGCAGATTATTTTTGCGGAGGTGCTCGATGAACAAGCTTGTCCTGGCAACAGGTAACCAGAAAAAGGTGAAGGAATTGGCCGCCATGCTGGCCGATATGAAGATCCAGGTGATCCCACAGAGCGAGTTTGCGGTCTCCGATGCCGATGAGACCGGCACCACCTTCGTCGAGAATGCCATCATCAAGGCGCGCCACGCCGCCCGCATTACCGGTCTGCCCGCCGTGGCCGATGACTCCGGTCTGGAAGTCGATCTGCTGCAAGGGCGCCCCGGCGTTTACTCCGCCCGTTTTGCCGGTGTGGGTGCCGGTGACAAGGCCAACATCGAGAAGCTGCTCGGTGAGCTGCAAGGTGCCCCCGAGTATCTAAAGAGCGCTCGCTTCTGGTGTGTGCTGGTCTATATGCGCCACGCCGACGATCCCACCCCCATCATCTGTCAGGCGAGCTGGGAAGGGATGATCATCGACGAGCCACGCGGTCAGCACGGTTTTGGCTATGACCCGGTATTCTTCGTGCCGGAGCACGACTGCACCGCCGCCCAGATGCCCGCCGAGCTGAAGAACCAGCTGAGCCATCGCGGTCAGGCGCTGGCCAAGCTCAAAGCGGCGCTGGCTGCGGCGCACTGAGTCACTTCGCCACCTTGTCGGTTACACACGGTCAATTACACATAGTCATCTACAATGGGGGCCTTGAGCCCCCGTTTTATTGGAAGCCCCATGCTGCAACTGCCGCCGCTCTCTCTCTATATTCATGTGCCCTGGTGCGTCCAGAAGTGCCCTTATTGTGACTTCAACTCCCATGCCCAGAAGGGGGAGTTGCCTCACCTCGAATATGTCGTCGCTCTGCTGGAGGATCTGGATCAGGATCTGAAGTGGGCGCAGGGGCGGCCGCTCTCCTCGATCTTTATCGGCGGCGGCACCCCCAGCCTGTTGACGGTGGAGGCGATGCAAACCTTGCTGGACGGAGTACGGGCACGCATTCCGCTCACTGTAGATTGCGAGATCACCATGGAGGCCAACCCGGGTACGGTTGAGGCGGACAAGTTCGCCGGTTTCCAGCGCGCCGGCATCAACCGTATCTCCATCGGGGTGCAGAGCTTTCAGCAGGAGAAGCTGACCCGCCTCGGCCGCATTCACGGCCCGGAAGAGGCGCGCAAGGCCGCTGCACTGGCCCATGCCATCAAGTTGCCCACCTTCAATCTGGATCTGATGCATGGTCTGCCGGATCAGAGTCTGGATGACGCCCTTTACGACCTGCAGCAGGCGATCGACTGCGCCCCGCCGCACCTCTCCTGGTATCAGCTCACCATAGAGCCGAACACGGCGTTTGCCTCCAAGCCGCCCACACTGCCGGAAGATGACACCCTGTGGGACATCTACGAGCAGGGCCACGCCATACTCACCGCCAGTGGTTATCGCCAGTACGAGATCTCGGCTTACGCCAAAGAGGGCTACCAGTGCCATCACAACCTCAACTACTGGCGCTTTGGTGACTATCTGGGGATCGGCTGTGGCGCCCACGGCAAAGTGACTGATCTCGCGGATCTGCAGATCCTGCGTACCGCCAAGGTTAAGCATCCGAAAGGGTATCTGGACAAGAGTCGCCCCTATCTGGACGAGCAGTGGCAGGTGACGGCAGACGATCTGCCGCTCGAGTACTTTATGAACCGCTTTCGCCTGTTCGAACCGGCCCCCAAGGCGGAGTTCGAGGCCTATACCGGCCTGCCGCTGGAGCGGGTGGAGACGGTGCTGACCATTGCCCAAAGCAAGGAGCTGATCCAGGATCTGGGCGACAGCTGGCAGCTTACCACCCTCGGTCATCGCTATCTGAACGTGTTGCTCGAACTGTTTATGGATGAGTAAGCGTCCTGTTGAGGCGCGCTTTTGAGGCGGTGAGTTGGCGTTGCCAAATCGCTTCTTCTTTCAAAACAATCAGGGCGCTATTGGCGCCCTGATTGTTTATGGTCGGTAGAAATCCGCTCAGCAGCAGACGCGGATCATCTGCTGTTGGCCGGGCTCCCACCGCTTGCCAAATTTGGCCTTGCGCTGGTAACTCCCCTTGCCCTTCTTGCTGCGCTCGACCCGGCTGCGAAACAGGGGATCGGAGAGCAGGGCGTGCAGATGGTTATCCTTTATCTCGCCGCGCTGATGGGCATAGTTGCCCCCTTGCGCATGCTCCTCACGGTGGAGGGCGGGTTGGTCGACCCGAATTTTGGCCATGATGGCTCCTCTTCTTTTCTCTTGGTGTGTTGATACTTGTGTCTGGATGGCGGTTTTCACTGCGAGCGCCTGTGCAGGCTAGCGCCCGGCAACCGGATGCACCTGCACCGATTAAAAACGCGGCGATTTTGTCACCAAATCGCCGCCGGAGCAATGCATCGGGCGCGCCGAGTCAGTCACACTGAGCCAGGCACGCTCAGTCAGGCATACCATGTCAGCCGTGAACCGGGTCATGCTGGTCGTGGCTGTGGTGCTCGTGATGGGCCGGGGCACCAGATTCCAGCGTCTCGAGGATGGCGCAGTGCTCCGCCGAGCGCGGCCCGCCGCAGCAGATATTGGAGAGCTCTCGCAGGTTGTCGCGAAAGCGGGTCAGTTCGATAATCTTCTGCTCCACCTGGGCCAGCTTGGTGTCGGCCACTGCTTTCACCTCCTGACAGGTGACTTTGGCCTTGTTGGTATCGAGGTCGAGCAGCTCGCCGATATCGGCCAGCGAGAATCCCACCGACTTGGCGCGAATGATGAACTCCAGCCGCCGCCTGTCCTGTTCACTGTAGAGGCGGTAGCCGGATTCGTTGCGGATCCCCGGTGAGATAAGCCCGTTCTTCTCGTAAAAACGCAGGGTATCTGCCTTGACCCCGCACGCCTTGGCCAGTTCACCGATCCGATACATGCTCTCTCTCCCCTTGAATGTATTCCGCCACAAAAACCGGAATCCACTATCACCCCTTTGCCCATGGATTGCCAGCCAAGGGCATAAAAGGGGCAGATAAACATCTCCTGGCGACCCTTTTTTCCATAAAACACTGAAAGTGCAAACGTTTCGAGAAAATCAGGTGGAAAACGTTTAACGCCGCGCCAAATAAGGCTTTGCTGTTTCAAAAAATCCACCACAGGTCACATTTTTTGTGTAGAATACGCGCCCATAACAGAGCGCCGCACCAAGCGGGCATTTCCTAAAACGCTTTTGCCGGATGTCGGGGCGAGAGTGGTTTGCGAAATCCCCCACTTCCATTTATTTGGGGACTCTCTGTGTTGAGCCTCGCCTCCCATGGAACGGTCCCCGTTATGTTGAGGACGATAGTGTGATGGAACAAGCTCGACCCATTCGCCGTGCACTGCTGAGTGTGTCTGACAAAACTGGCATTCTGGAATTTGCCAAGGCACTCAACGAGCGTGGTGTTGCCCTGCTCTCCACGGGCGGTACCGCCAAGCTGCTTGGCGAGGCGGGTCTGCCGGTGACCGAGGTCTCCGACTACACGGGTTTCCCTGAAATGATGGATGGCCGGGTCAAGACCCTGCATCCCAAGGTTCATGGCGGCATTCTCGGCCGTCGGGATCAGGATGATGCCATCATGGCCCAGCACGCTATCTCCCCCATCGACATGGTTGTCGTCAACCTCTACCCCTTTGCTGCTACCGTTGCCAAAGCGGGTTGCACCTTGGCCGATGCGGTCGAGAACATCGACATCGGCGGCCCGACCATGGTGCGTTCTGCCGCCAAAAACCATAAAGATGTCGCTATCGTCGTCAAAGCCGCCGACTATGATCGGGTTATTCGCGAAATGGATGCCAACGGCAACAGCCTGAAACTGGCGACCCGTTTCGATCTGGCCATCGCCGCCTTCGAGCACACCGCTGCCTACGACGGCATGATTGCCAACTACTTCGGCACCCTTGTTTCTAGTTATGGGGTTCCTTCCTACGGTGACAACAAGGAGGGTGACGAGGAGTCACGCTTCCCGCGCACCTTCAACAGCCAGTTCATCAAGAAGCAGGACATGCGTTACGGCGAAAACAGCCATCAGGCTGCCGCCTTCTACGCCGAAGAGCATGCCGCTCCGGGTTCTGTCTCCAGCGCTATCCAGCTGCAGGGCAAGGCGCTCTCCTACAACAACATCGCCGATACCGATGCGGCGCTGGAGTGCGTCAAAGAGTTCGACGAGCCAGCCTGCGTCATCGTCAAGCATGCCAACCCCTGCGGTGTGGCCATCGGTAGCGACCTGCTGAGTGCCTACGATCGTGCCTACCAGACCGACCCTACCTCTGCTTTCGGCGGCATCATCGCTTTCAACCGTGAGCTGGATGGTGCCACTGCGGCAGCCATCGTGGCCCGCCAGTTTGTCGAAGTGATCATCGCCCCGACCGTCAGCCAGGAGGCCCGCGATGCGGTCGCCGCCAAGCAGAACGTGCGTCTGCTCGAATGCGGTCAGTGGACGGCACCGGCGCAAGGGTTTGACCTCAAGCGCGTCAACGGCGGCCTGCTGGTACAGGAGCGGGATCTCGGCATGGTGACGCTGGGTGACCTGACCGTGGTCAGCAAGCGACAGCCGACCGAGGCCGAGCTGCAAGATCTGCTGTTCTGCTGGAAAGTGGCCAAGTTCGTCAAATCCAACGCCATCGTTTACGCCAAAGATGGCCAGACCATCGGCGTCGGCGCTGGCCAGATGAGCCGCGTCTACTCCGCCAAAATTGCCGGTATCAAGGCGGCGGATGAAGGGCTGACCGTGGCGGGCTCCGTGATGGCCTCCGATGCCTTCTTCCCGTTCCGCGACGGTATCGATGCTGCCGCGCAGGCCGGTATCTCCTGCGTGATCCAGCCGGGTGGCTCGATGCGCGATCAGGAGGTGATCGATGCCGCCGACGAACACGGTATGTGCATGGTGTTCACCAACATGCGTCATTTCCGTCATTGATGGGTCAGGGGCTGCCGATGGCGGCCCTTTTGTTGTCTCTTTTCAACTGACTATTTCCACTGACTGACGGCCCGGGGGGCCGTCCGGTGACCACAAATAGAAGCGAGCGATACGATGAAAGTACTGATCATTGGCAACGGTGGCCGCGAACACGCTCTGGCCTGGAAGGCCAAACACTCCCCACTGGTACGTCACGTTTTTGTGGCGCCGGGCAATGCGGGCACCCAGCTTGAGCCGGGGGTCGAGAACGTCGCCATCGAGGCGACCGATATCGAAGGGTTGCTGGCCTTTGCCAAAGAGAAACAGGTCGGCCTCACCATCGTCGGGCCGGAAGCGCCGCTGGTGAAAGGGGTGGTGGATGCCTTCCGCGCCGCCGGTCAGCCGATCTTCGGCCCGACCGCTGCCGCTGCCCAGCTGGAAGGCTCCAAGGCCTTCACCAAGGATTTCCTGGCCCGTCACGCCATCCCGACTGCCGAGTACCAGAACTTCACCGAAGTGGAGCCTGCGCTCGCTTATCTGCGCGAGAAGGGCGCCCCTATCGTCATCAAGGCCGATGGTCTGGCGGCGGGCAAGGGGGTGATTGTCGCCATGACCTTGCAGGAGGCGGAAGACGCGGTGCGCGACATGCTCTCCGGCAATGCCTTTGGCGAAGCGGGCTCCCGGGTGGTGATTGAGGAGTTTCTGGAGGGGGAAGAGGCGAGCTTCATCGTCATGGTCGATGGCGAGCACGTGCTGCCGATGGCCACCAGTCAGGATCACAAGCGGGTTGGCGACGGTGATACCGGCCTCAACACCGGCGGTATGGGGGCTTACTCCCCGGCGCCTGTGGTGACCGCCGAGGTACATCGACGCGTGATGGAGCAGGTGATCATGCCGACCGTGCGCGGCATGGCGGCCGAAGGCAACGTCTACACCGGTTTCCTCTACGCCGGTCTGATGATCGACGGCGCAGGCAATCCCAAGGTGATCGAGTTCAACTGCCGTTTCGGCGATCCCGAGACCCAGCCCATCATGCTGCGGATGCAGTCCGATCTGGTGGAACTTTGTCTGGCCGCTTGCGCAGGCAAGCTGGATCAGAAAGAGGCCATCTATGATCCCCGTGCCGCTATCGGCGTGGTGTTGGCGGCGGGTGGCTATCCCGGCGATTACAGCACCAACCACCCCATCAGCGGCTTGCCGGTGGATGAAGTGGCGGGTGAGAAGGTGTTCCATGCCGGTACCCGTCTGGAGGGAGATACCAGCCTGACCGCTGGCGGCCGTGTGTTGTGCGCCACCGCCCTCGGCCACACAGTGGCAGAAGCCCAGCAGCGTGCCTATCAGCTCGCTGGCCGCATCAAGTGGGATGGCGTCTTCTACCGCAAGGATATCGGCTGGCGCGCCATTGCTCGCGAACAGGAGTAACTGACGCCAGCAAATGGCCAGCTGATTCAGACCCCGCTACAGCGGGGTTTTTTGTCCCTGTTTACCGCTTTCAACCATCCTCATTATGCGCGTCACCAGCGTTCAATCAGTTACCAAGCGCAAACAAGCACGGCATATCTGTCACTATTTGCCACAAAAAACAGCATTTTTCACAAACGTTTCACCATGAGTCATGGCATCATGCTGGTGATGAATTCTTGTTTGGATTCATAAGTACCCCTAACAATTCGAGCATGTCGTTATATAAGGAAATCCCATGTTGAAAACCGTCCGCCCCCTGCTGTTGCCCCTGATGTTTGGCCTGATGACCCTGCCTGCCGTGGCGGGTGATCTGGAACAGCCGATGAAGAAGATTGGCTTCAACTACAAGCAGGCCGTCAAGGCTGATGATGCAGCCACCATGGAGAAGCACATCAACGAGATGAAGGCCCAGCTGGATGTGGCCAAGCAGAAGAACATGCCGGCTGCCAAGAAAGATAAATTCCTTGAAGGAATGAACGAGGTACAGACCGAGCTGGACGCCAGCCTGGCCGCACTCAAGGCGGGTGATGAGGCCAAGGCGCGCGAACATCTGGCCAAGGTCAACGACCTGAAGAAGGAGTACCACAAATATGCCAAGCAAAAAGGGTGAGCCCTTTCGCTGGGATGCGCTGGTTCGCCTGACCCACTGGGGCTTGGCGGCGGTCTGCATCGGCAATCTCTGGGTTAACGAAGCGGGGGAGGAGTGGCACGAGTGGCTGGGTTACAGTGCCATTGGGCTGGTTTCCTTGCGTCTGCTCTGGGGGCTCACTTTTGCCCGTGGCTACGCTCGCCTTGGTGCCCTCATCCCCAGCGGTGAGGATTTTCGCCAGCAAGCGCGCGAGATGCGTGAGCGGCAGCCTCCGGCACCGGGTCATCACGGTAGCGGCAAGCTGGCCGTGTGGGCGCTCTGGCTGGTTGTGCTGGCCACCGCTGGCAGCGGCTGGTTTCAAAATACCGAGACGGGATTTGAACTGGGAGCTGACGAGTGGCATGAGTGGTGCGTGGTGGCGCTGCAGGGGCTGATTGGTCTGCACCTGCTGGCCATTGTCTTTACCTCCTGGCGCCAGCGCAGCAATCTGGTTACCCGGATGCTGCCTGCCATCGGGCGTCGCTCATCCATCCAGAGCGGCAGTAACGAGCAAACCTGAGGCTCAGCATTAGGCTCCTTGTCTCTGAGTGAGGCGCCTGATCCGGACCCTGCCCAGACCCGCCCATGGCGGGTCTTTTCTATGACCTCATCGAGCTCACCACAGGGCATTGCCCGATACGTATGTCTAGTCCTGAAATAGGTTTACACATTTTCAACTAGCATTTCTCTACTCAGAACCCCCTATGTACCGCATCGGGGGTTCTGTATTTC